>DASWDX010000155.1:0-8340 GCA_036395055.1 Pyrinomonadaceae bacterium
AAGCCACGAACTCTTCAATACAGATTCCGCAGGGAATTGTCTCACGGCGTGACGGCCATTTTATTTATTGGGCTCTTATCGCAGGTCCGCTCCGCCACTCCGGCGCAGCAAGCCAGCCCGGGCCAGCAAGCTCAATCGCAAGTGATGACTACGACGACCCCGGACACGGGTCAGGCAGCGCAGAAACTTTCAAGTGATCAATTGGATTCGCTGGTTGCACCGATTGCCCTCTATCCCGATCAGCTCTTGAGCCAAACGCTAGTCGCTTCGACCTATCCCCTTGAGATTATCCAGCTTCAGCAGTGGATGGAAAAAAACAAAAACCTGAAGGGCAAAGCGCTGTCGGACGCGGTGGAGAAACAGAGCTGGGACCCGAGCATCCAGGCGATGTCGGCTTTTCCGGATGTGGTAACTCGGTTGGCCGACAATATCCAATGGACGACAGACCTGGGAAACGCGTTCCTCGCTCAGGAATCTGATGTGATGGACGCAGTTCAAGCCATGCGTACGAAAGCCCAGAGTAAAGGAACCTTAAAAACCACAGCACAACAAACGGTGCAAACGCAGACGGTGCAAACGGCGCAGGGTGGTGGGAAACAGGTTATTGAGATCCAACAAGCCAGCCCCGACGTTGTTTACGTTCCCTCATATGACCCAACCGTAGTTTACGGTGCGCCCGCTTATCCTTATCCGCCGATTGCTTATCCGCCGCCAGGATATTATGCGGCAGGGGCAGCGGTTGCATTCGGGACAGGTGTCGCGCTAGGAGCGGCTTGGGGTGGTGGAGGTTGGGGTTGGAACTGCGGGTGGGGCGGCGGCAATGTCAATGTCAACGTGAACAACAAGTACGTAAACAACTATAACAAGAATGTTCAGAACAACTTTAACCAGGCGAACTTCAACAAAACTAACTACAACCAGGCAAACAAGATTAATAGCGGCAACTGGCAGCACAACCCGCAACATCGCGGAGGCACTCCTTATAACAGGGCGTCAGCGAGCCAGGTCCAAAATCAACTGCAGCAGCGCGGTGGCGGAGCTGGCAATCGTCCTAGCGACGGAGCTGGCGCTGGAAATCGCCCCGGTGGTGGAGCTGCTGCTGGTAATCGCCCCGGTGGTGGCGGAGCTGGAACGCGTCCCGGTGGCGGTGGAGCTGGAACGCGCCCTGGTGGCGGTGGAGCTGGAACGCGACCAGGCGGCGGCGGGGCTGGCGCAAGGCCATCCACGCGTCCAGCCGGCGGTAGCGCCAACAACCAAATCGGTAACCGCAGCGCATCGTCGCGACCTAGTTCGGCTTCTCGCGGCGGAGGATTTGGCGGCGGCGGCAGCGGAAACTACGCGCGAGCCAGCAGCAGCAGAGGGGGTCATAGCATGGGAGGTGGCGGAATGAGCCGCGGTGGGGGCGGTCGCGGCGGTGGCGGTGGCGGTGGAGGTCGCGGTGGCGGCGGACGTGGCGGAGGCGGAGGACGGAGATAAACACTCGATGAGGAAAAACAAATGAAATCGAAAGCAAATATTATGACTTCGTCGAAATTCTTCGTGATTGCTTGCGCGATCCTTAATTGCACTTTTCTCGCTCTGATATCGCAAGGGGCACCGGAGCAAAAACAAGAGTCAACGCCGTCGGCGTCACAACCGCAACAAAAGCAATTCGACACACCAAAGGAGGCTGCCGATGCGCTTATTCAAGTAGCGGAAAATTTCGATCCCGCCGCCGCGAAGGAAATTCTGGGACCGGATAGCGATGACATCGTTGCTTCTGAAGATCCAGTTGAGGATAAGAACCGCGCGACTGCCTTCGCCGAAAAGGCAAAGGAAAAGAACTCGATTGAAATAAATAAGAAAGATCCAAACCGCGCCATACTCCTGGTGGGTAACGATGATTTTCCGCTTCCCATTCCGATCGTGAAACGCAAAGGCAAGTGGTCCTTTGATACCAAGGTAGGACGCGAGGAGATATTGAACCGGCGCATCGGTGCCAACGAACTGAACGCCATTCAGGTTTGTCGTGGTTTTGTCGAGGCTCAAAAAGAGTACGCTGCGGAAAAACACGATGATTCAAAGGTGAACCAGTACGCACAGCGAATCATCAGCACGCCGGGGAAACACGATGGTCTGGCGTGGCAAAACCCTGATGGCACATGGGGGGGCCCTGTCGGAGAAGGCGTGGCGAAAGCTCTTGAGCAGGGCTACTCAAATCCGGGTCAACCTCAGCCGTATCACGGGTACTATTTCAAGGTGCTAAAGGGACAAGGTCCCGCGGCGCCTTTGGGACAAATGGATTTTGTCGTTAAGGATGCGATGATTGGCGGGTTTGCTCTGGCAGCGGCACCGGCTCAATATCGGGTGACAGGCGTGCAGACCTTCATCGTTAGCCACGATGGAGTCGTCTATGAGAAGGATCTCGGGTCCGATACGTCGAAGAGCTTTCAGAGCATGGATCAGTATAACCCCGACAAAACTTGGAAAGTAACTGAAGATGACATCGAAGACGACTCACAAGACTAGGGGACCGACTCTAACAACAAGAGCAGCCGTACAATTGACTAGTGCACTTAGCTGGGCTGCACTGAGTCTCTCTTTCTGCTATTGATATTGGTTCCCAGCCGTCGTCCGAGTTGCGATTAATCGCGGTGACTGGTCGCGTCCTTCTGGATGGAGCATCCCATCGTTATTTTTTGCTTGGCCGACCCGCTTCCGCTCTCCGTATCTTCGGGCTCGATTGTAATTACGCAGATACACTCGCTTCGGGCTTCAGCAAGATTCATAAAACTGCTAAACGACTCAAGTGATCCCGCGCGTGTCCGAAATGTTTGGCCGGCGGTTTGCCGATCTCCTCCTGTTCTGTGTCACCTCGACAGAATTGGTCATCCTCTTTTTACTGACACCCACCTTCACGATCACAGACTGGATCTACGTCCTGCAGCATTTCATCGTTCTTGGAATCGCACTTACACGACGCCAGCCGAAGGTGCGGGATTACTCCATAGCTTCCAGCATGGCTGTCGCGATCGCTTATGCTTATCCCTATGCCCAGGTCATCTACCTACGCTGGTCGCCTGGGCATGTGGCGTGGCCTGCAGCCGGGCTGGTTTTGGTGGCGCTCGCGGCTGGTCTTAGTCTTGTTAGCCTTCTCGCTATGGGAAAACTGTTTGGGGTCCGTCCGGCTTTAAGAGGTCTGGTGACGAGTGGACCCTACAGACTCGTCCGCCACCCAATGTATCTTTCGTACGTGCTGGCAGACATCGGGTACAATCTACAGGAATGGAATTTCGTCACGCTTCTCCTGGTGTTGCTCGGTTGGGCGTCTCTCGTCTACCGCATTCACGCTGAGGAACGGGTACTTTCGCTACACGCCGAATGGCCCGCCTACGTCGGCTTGGTCCGCTACCGGCTTTTCCCCGGTCTTTGGTGAAACCGTTTCCCACATGCCTGCGGGTCTACGAGTTCTTGGAAACGGCGATATGGTCGTCGCGATCATCTTCACTCGTCAGCCGCTGGATTCTATGGCGCAGAGTCCAACGGGTTTCTAAAAGCACTAAATAAACTTAGTTCAACGAAAAGATTGACCGGTGACCTTGAGATTGAAATGATTGAAGCCGGATTGCAGTCGCGAAGAGAACGAACATAACCCGTCATGCTTGATCAATTCCTAGGCCGGATTTTTTCAAGCTGGATGGTGCTTGTGATCTTGGTGGTCGTGCTGCTGGCTCTTTCGGAGTTCGGGTGGCGCGTGGGCCTCGCACGCAGCCGGGCTATACCGGAAAAAACGAAGGATGGCGGCAGCGTGCCGACGGCGGTGCTGACGCTGCTGGGGTTCAGCTTCGCCATGGCGGCGAGCCGTCACGAAACTCGGCGCGAACTCGTGGTTCAGGAAGCAAACTCCATTATTACTACTGCGCGGCGAGCGAGCCTATTGCCCGAACCGCAAGCCGACAACGTTAGTCGGTTGCTTCGGGAATATGTCGCAGTGCGCATAGAGGCCCATCGTGAAACGCAGTTCTCGCAGCGGTTCGCGGCGTTGCGCAAAAGCAGCGCCGATTTGCATGAGCGCCTCTGGAATGAGGCAGTTGCCGCCGCCGCAAAACAGCCGACGCCCATTACCGCAAGTTTCATCGCCAGCCTCAACGAAACCATTGATTTCGAGGCGACGCGCATCGCTGCCAAGCGCAACCACGTTCCTGGCGCCGTCTGGCTTCTGTTGTTGTGCGTGGCAGGTTGTGGTCTGTGGCTAACAGAGTGGGAGGCGGGCATCGCCGGGGGTCACTCTTTTCTTGCGCGGTTCCTGTTCCCACTTCTCATCGCCGTAGTCATTGTGCTGATTACTGATATCGACACTCCGCGGGGCGGCTTGATCCCGATGGATGACCGCCCTTTACTGGAGCTAAATGACAGTCTCAAGTGATATTCGCTGAGTGAAAGACCTAACGAGTTACAGGAGTGTTTGGAGATGTAAACCGCCCCACACTGATCTAGGCCAGACACACGACCCTTCATCGACAGATCAGTTAGCCACGGCGAAAACGTCTCTATGAATATGGTTTTTATCGCCTTCATTTTGTTCGTAGTTCTCGTTGGAGCCGCGTTACTCGGAAGGCGGGTGCGTCGTTACCTTCCTGAGGATCATCTGAGCGCTGACTCAAGGGACTCTGTGAAACTTGCTATGGGCCTTGTCGCTACCATGACCGCCCTGGTCTTGGGATTACTGGTAAGCTCAGCGAAGGATGGGTACGACACCAAACGCAGTGTAGTGATCCAGATGGCTGCAAAGGTCGCATTCCTCGATCGCGTCTTGGCCCTCTACGGACCAGAAACCGCGGAGGCTCGCGGCGATCTTCGTGCGGCCGTCACCGACTCGGTTCGGCGCATTTGGCCGACAGACCAAAGTGGACCTGCTCAGTTGGCGCCGAACCAACAGGCGGGCGACGCGCTTTACGTTGGCATACATCGACTCACGCCGCACGATGACACACAACGCGCACTTAAAGCGCAAGTGGCGACCCTGATGGTGGATCTCGGTCAGCTTCGGTCGCTGCTGGTAGCTCAGTCGATACCATCAATTTCGAAGCCGATACTGATCATTCTCGTCTCGTGGCTGGTGGTCATTTTCTTTGGCTTCAGTCTGATCGCGCCGCCAAATGCTACGACTATGCTCGCCCTAGTCGCTTCCGCCTTCGCAGTCGCCTGCGCCATTTTCCTGATTCTCGAACTGGACCATCCTTTTGGCGGCGTGATTCATATCCCAAGCGAGCCCTTAATAAACGTGTTGAGTCATTTGGCTAAATAAGGTGTTAGGGCCAGAAGCCGCTTAATGCCTTTAATCTTTGCTTGTAACTCATAAGAACTTTCGATTGCAGTGTTGGATACAAATTGCAACGACTGCGGTCCATCCCCTAATTTCTTGAAGCTCCCTTACTCGGTCTCTCCCTGCCACGCCCGCCTTGTTTGGTGCTTGCGTGAATCGTTATGTCCATAATAAAGGATCTGGTGCGAGTGATTCGCGGGGTGGGTGAGGCGCTCATCCTTGTCACGGCCCTGATTGCTATTGCCTGGGCATTCGGTGCCGTATGGTTTGACGCTCCGTTCCGCGATGCAAATAAGGTTGTGGCTGGACTCCTGGCGGTTGGATTTGCGATCACACTCACATTCGTTAGGCCGTTGTGGCGCAAGATGACCGCAGTTGCTCTTATTGTCGGCGTTGTGCTTGCATGGTGGTTGACGCTTTCTCCGACCAATGATAGCGACTGGCAGCCGGACGTGGCTAAGGAAGCATGGGCCGACATTCAGGGCGACGAAGTAATGTTGCACAACGTACGCAACTGCGACTACCGGACCGAAACCGACTATACCCCGCATTGGGAGACGCGCACCGTGCGCATCTCGCAGATCACAGGCATCGACCTCGCGATCAACTACTGGGGTTCGCCCTGGATCGCGCATCCCATAGTCAGCTTCCAATTTGCTGACGCACCGCCGCTCTGCTTCTCGATCGAGACGCGCAAGAAGCTTGGCCAAACGTATTCGACTATCGGTGGCCTCTATCGGCAGTTCGAACTCATCTACATCGTGGCCGATGAACGCGACGTGATCCGCGTGCGCACAAACTACCGCAAGGAAGATGTCTATCTTTACCACACGACCATTTTGCCAGCGCACGCGCGCGAACGTTTTCTTGAATACATCCATTCGCTCAACGCTCTGCGGAACAAACCGCGCTGGTATAACGCCGTCACCACCAACTGCACTACCAGCATTCGTACGCAGCATCCACCCAAGGAGCGCGTGCCGTGGGATTGGCGCATCCTGCTCAATGGAAAAGGGGACGAACTGATGTATGAGCGCCACTTTATCGTCACCGGTGGGCTTCCCTTTGCGGAGCTAAAAGCCCGAAGCCTGATCGACACCCGGGCCCGCGCTGCCAACGACTCTCCCGATTTCTCACGACTGATCCGCGAAGGTCTGCCTGAAGTGCTTGCGTCCGATCCATCACATTGATAGGTGCCAAGGGTGTGTCCGAGTAACGGTGGGTTATGACGATGCCAGATGTTCTTGATCGGTTTCTGCTTGTTACGTTTGTCTCACTTGCAGCGCCCGTGTTACTGGCAGCGGAACAGGCATCCGACGACTCCGCGACGGCTGCGGAGCAACTGAAGGCGGCACTACGCGACCAGACCATCATCCAATCTAACGCATGGCTGGATACTGAGTGGGATCAATTCAACGGAGGCGCAAAAGAGCTAACCTGGACGTTGGGAATGTTATGGGGTTGGCACGTGCGCGACCAGCAAGATTGGGCTTTGCGTTTCAAGCTGCCAATTGTTTATCAGAGGAGTGACCAAGCATCGGGCCCCGCAGACATAGGAGGGCTCGGTAATATCGAGATTGCCACGGGCACCGCCTTTCGCCTGAGCAACACGTGGCGCACGGGCGGTGGCGTAGAGTTACATACGGATACTGCTTCGAATCCCGCGCTTGGTGATAACGTGTGGCGCCTACACTCGTCCTGGACTGTCGCACACGACGTCACGAATTGGCTCACTCTTGCACCAACCGCCGAATACAGTCATTCGGTCGCCGAAGACCATGGTGCGGAGCCGCAGCGTTATCTCGAGTTATCTCTACCTGCCACTATCATCCTTCCGTACAATTGGTCGATCGGTACGAGATATAAAGCCAAGATTGATTTTGAAAATGGTGACCACTGGACTCACACAGCAGACGTGGGTGTGGCAAAACGCCTCTCAAGTATTCCTGTTGTCTTCAGTGCCACCTTCGAAAAGACATTTGACGGCGGCGACAAGAAGTTTCAGGTCAACCTTACCATGACCTACTACTTCCAGAAATAACGCACCTGGCGCAACTCTCGGTGCCTCAATTTCGCACAACATTTGCAAAACGCTCAAGATACATGCGCTGTAGATCCTTGGCGCTAATCTTGGCGGGACCGAGGTCGAACTCGACCTTTTCGATCGTGCCTCTGAAATACTTCGGTAGTATCTTGGCGTATTCGAATTTCGGGACCACCGGCAGACCATTGTCGGTGCCGATATCCATGCCAGCATAGGAGGCGAACCGGAACGGCACAGTGTGCTCGAGTTTCCCCTCCGCTTCCTGTTTCCCATTGATGAAAAGTCGGCTTGTGCCGCCGGTTCCGAACTCGCCGGGTTTGTCGGCGGTGAACTCGTAACGCACATTCACTTTGCCTTCGGGCAACTGATCGCGCGAGGCGATGGTATCCAATTTCAAACCGAGCAAGCTATAGGTATGCTTGAGGTGGCCGTTTTCGACATAAAGCGAGAAACCGCCAAGGAAACTGCCTTCGGCGACAATCACTCCCGCCAAACCGGGACGAAGTCCAAGGCCCGGTCGGCCCGGATTAACTAAATCTGCGGTGATGGTATACGAACGATTGTAAATCGGAGGAATCATGCCCGAAGAGATGTTTTCCGTCCCATTGTAATACGTGAACTTCGTCTCGTCCGGTAAGCCTTTAGGAAAGCCCCACACAGTCGCCATCTCTCCGAGTAGCGGCAGGACTTGATATTTTTCGGCCTCTGCCCAAAACAGTGTCGTTAGTTCGCGCACTTTGTCAGGATACTTATCGGCAACATCGTCAGCCTGCGAGAAATCTTCGTTGAGATTATATAACTCACATTTGTCCCTATCCGGGTCCCATTTACCTGGTGCAAATCGCGAGAGTGTTTCGGGATCAATCTTCCACGGAATTCGGTCTAGCCGCCAGCAAGCCAGCCAGCCGTCCTTGTACATGGCTCGGTTCCCTAAAATCTCGAAGTACTGTTGCGTATGCCGCGAGAGCGCATTGGCATCATCGAAGGTAGA
>DASWDX010000156.1:0-5111 GCA_036395055.1 Pyrinomonadaceae bacterium
TTCGAACCCATTCAGTTAACCAGGTGTGCCGCTTCTGAAAATCGTAGCTCCTTTGCCTATGCCCCCGTTCATCCATGCAATTTCGCCGGTTTTTTCTGGGGTTTTTGCACCCCTCCCCGGAGCAATTGACGCTCAGCAAGGCTTCTCCGTAATATGAGCCGTACCCAAAGGCTTTCAGAACCCAATCTTCTCGGGTCTACAGCCGGTAGCCCGGGAGTCAGAAGGTTCCTGCCTCTTCCTGTATCGGGATTAAGCATTTGAAGCGCGAATCGAAGTTGTGTCGGGAGTATTGGCAATGACTGAGGTGAAGAAGTTCTTTAGCGATGCTTTTCACCATCTGGGCAACAATCGTGGCATACCGGTAATGGACGTGCGCTTTTATCCGTACGCCGGTTTACGCCACACGATCAGGGTGCGTTCAGGTCAGGTCTACGTGCGTTTGTCCGACATCTGTAAAAACAGCCCGCCTGAAGTTTTGCGTGCCCTGGCTTTTGTGCTGGTGGCCAGGTTGCTGGGGAAAAAGGTACCGGCAGTTCATGAGCGAACTTATCGCGACTATTCCTTAACACCGGAAGTGATGCGCTCATCGGATCTCGCCCGCCGCGGTCGGGGAAGGAAAATGATTTCCAGTGCCAAGGGCAGCGTCTATGATCTCGGCAAGATGTTTTCCAAACTCAATCGCAGATATTTTGATTCCACTCTCGAAAAACCGGCACTTACCTGGTCGCAACGGAAAACAAGAAGCATCCTGGGTCATCATGATCGAGTGTACGAGACGATTACGATTAGCAAGTCTCTCGACTCATCTCAAGTACCCGACTGGTTTGTAGAGTACATTCTTTATCACGAGATGCTTCACATAAGACATATGGCGCGAATGATAAACGGGCGTCGCTATTACCACACGACCGCATTCCGCCTCGATGAACGACGCTTTGCCAGGTATGACGATGCCCAACGCTGGCTTGAGCAAGTTGCTCGCCAGCGTCGAGTTCCGCGCGCTCGTGCTGCATAGTAATTCTCGTCGTAATTCTCTGTGGAATGTGGGTGAGGGCGCCCAGTGAGGGCGTCGCATCACCGGCGGGCTTATCTAGATCGGGCGCGATTGTGGAACCTTTTCAGGCCTAAGGCGTTTACACAATCGAGGTAGGTGGGCTCCTCAAAAAAGGCGGCTAAACGGGGATGAAATTCTCGTCCCAGTGAGGCCGCCTTTTTATTTACTGGGGCTCGAGGGCGCTCTCGACCCCACCGCGATGTAAATGCACACTCCTTCCGATGGATAGCTCAATCTGAACCATTAACATCATTTTGCGCTACTGGACAAAGCTCCTTGCTCCTCGCTAGACTACGCGTTTCAAAACTACGTCCAGATGCTTTCCTCTAGTTATCGGTAGTAAAAACATTAGGCTCGCGGCATTGATACAAATAACTTTTGATGGAGACTGAAATAATTTTATGGCTATACCAGCGACTCAAATTCGGCGCGGAATGATGATTCTTTTCGAGGGTGAACCCTGCAAAGTTATGGAATTCCGCCATCACACGCCAGGTAATCTGCGCGCCATGGTTCAGACGAAACTCAGAAACATTAAGACCGGCTCGTCATTTGAACACCGCTTTCGTTCGGCTGATACGGTTGAGCGTGCCGTGCTTGAGCAACATGAGATGGAATTTCTTTATTCCGATGGCTCGCATCATCATTTCATGAACACGGAAAACTACGAGCAGGTCGCCCTGAGCGGCGAGGAACTGGGCGATGCAGCACAGTGGTTGACTCCCGGACTAAAGATTCAGGCGGAGTTTTACGAGGGTGCGCCGATCGGAATCGACCTACCGCCTTCAATGGAGTTAACAGTCACACGCACCGAGCCTACTATGAAAGGCGCGACTGTTTCCAATGTAAACAAGCCGGCTATGCTCGAAAACGGAGTGACCGTTACCGTTCCTCCCTTTGTGAATGAAGGAGACCGTATTCGCGTCGATCCCACCGAAGGCCGCTACATCGAACGCGCCAAGTGATGCGAGCAGCATGGACAATTGTTTGTCTGTGCATGAGATAGACGTGATCGGTTGTCATTGAGCAGGGACAGACATTCTTGTCTGTTAGTGGATGTCAGACAGGCTTGGATGCCTCCTACCTATGTATTTCATCTACAGCCTCGTTCTGAGTCTCGGCTTTCTAATTCTACTGCCCCGCTTTCTTCTCGACGCCCTTCGTCATGGCAAGTATGTAGCCGGCTTTCGCGAGCGTTTAGGGTCGCTGAAGCCAATCCTAAAAAATGGCGACCCGGTTGTTTGGATACATTGTGTTTCCGTTGGCGAAACACAAGCGGCGCGGCCTTTAGTGCGAGCCGTCAAAGCCCGGTATCCCAATCACCTAATCGCTATCTCCACAATAACCCTGACTGGACAAAATCTTGCCCGCGAAATCTTCAGGCACGACGCGGCCAGGGTCTTCTACTTTCCTTTCGATTGGCGCTGGGTCGTACGCCGCACCCTGAAGGCAATTAACCCTGACGCTGTTTTGCTGGTGGAGACAGAACTGTGGCCCGCCTTTCTGCGTGAATGCAAACGTCAGCAGATTCCAGTTGCCATAGTAAACGGCCGTCTCTCGGAACAATCGTTCCGGCGCTACCGCTTGATCAGAAGATTCATGAAACGGGTCCTAAGCTCGATAAGCTTGGGTTTAATGCAAACAGGAGCTGATGCCGAGCGGTTTCGCACACTGGGAATGGACCCTGCCAGGACGGTTGTTTCCGGCAATCTTAAATTCGACGCCGGGACTTTGCCGCCGACTGATGCGTTGACCGAGGAATTTCGTGAAAGGTTTAAGCTTGGCGATGGTTCCCCGATAATACTTGCTGCAAGCACGCATAACCCTGAGGAAGTAATCATTCTCAACAGTCTCAGGCAAGTGATTTCCAGATCTGAACTGAAACCACGTCTCATGATTGCGCCGCGTCACCCCGAGCGTTTTGCAGAAGTTGCCGATTTGCTTAAAGCCTCGGGATTAAGCTGGTCCCGTAGAACCGCGCCGTCTCATCCGATCGATCGACAGGCTGAAGTTATTCTGCTTGACAGCATCGGCGAGCTACACTCCGTCTATTCCCTGGCTTGCATTGTTTTCGTTGGGGGCAGCATCGCGAAAACGGGCGGACACAACATCCTCGAACCGGCCGCGGTAGGCGCAGCGGTGATTACCGGTCCACACACTTACAATTTTCAATCAATTGTGGAAGCTTTCCTTAAAGCTGATGCTATTGTTCAGCTACAACCGGCGTCTGATTCAGCAGCAATCGTCGAACTGGCAAATGCGATTTTGGAGTTGCTCGGTGACCCGGCCAAACAACTTAAACTTGGATCGCTCGCAAGAAGTCTGGTTAACGAAAATCTCGGCGCCACTGAGCGCACGCTTCAATCACTAAGCCCATTGCTTTCAAACTCTCCGAACACTGTCGAGCGAGCTGCCTCGCTACGCGCGAAAAACGCGCCTATAGCATGAAGCCGTCTGTATCATTAATACCTCTCAGCACAATATACAGTGCGGTTACACGGATGCGCCTGGCGGCTTATCAGCGAGGATGGTTTTCAGTGGCCCGACTTCCGGTGCCGGTCGTCAGCGTCGGCAATCTGACAACAGGAGGAACCGGCAAGACGCCTCTCGTAGAGTGGGTTTGCCGAGCGATAGCAAACAGCGGTTCTGCGTCAGGCGTTTGGGAAGGAAAGAGAATCTGCGTCCTCACGCGAGGTTACGGCAGAGAGAGTCCAAAAACTCAGGTGGTTGTCTCAAACGGGATTGACCTGCTGGCAGGTGAACGAGATGCCGGGGACGAACCTTTTCTTCTCGCCAGAAACCTTCTCGGAATCGCCGCAGTCATCGCGAATCCAAATCGAGTTGCCGCTGGACAATGGGCCCTCGAGGAACTGAACACGGAAGTCTTTGTGCTGGACGACGGCTTTCAGCATTTGCGTCTGGCGCGAGATCTGGACATCGTGACGATTGATGCTACAAACCCATGGGGGGGCGGCAGCCTGCTTCCTTATGGTCGTTTGCGGGAGCCACGCAGCGGCTTGTCGCGTGCTGATTGCATAGTGCTCACAAGAGCAGCTCAGGTCGAAGATTCTGCTTCAATAAAAAAAGCGGTTGAGCGATTAGCTGGCGCCGTGCCAATCTTCTCGGCACATATGGAAACCTCGCGAATTCGCAGACTGGAGGGCGAAGACGTCGACCAGGAGACCCTCCAGGCGGAACAACTTGGCGCATTCTGCGGCGTGGGAAATCCGCAGTCGTTCTTCAGCCATCTGCGTCACGAAGGAATTGCACTCGCCTTCACGCACGCGTTTTCCGATCATCACAACTACAAGCAATTAGAACTCGAGGCGCTGGTAAAGGAAGCAAGAGCCCGCGGTGCGATAGGTCTGATAACTACTGCAAAAGACGCAACAAGGCTTTCGTCACTTAAGTTGGAACTTCCCTGCTACGTTCTCGAGATTCAAATTAGAATCGGCGAGGAAGACCGCCTCATCGAAATAATTCGCAAGACTGCTTATCAGGACCGGGAGCGATAGAACGTTACGACCCGATTGCTTATTGCTCCCGGTTCTGGCAGGACGTCGGACGTGGATGTTGATTATCGCAGTTCGGGTGGTGAAGCGCTCGCCGGCGCCACACTGGGCTTGGGTAGTGGCGGCTTGGTCGCTGTCGGAGACGGTTGAGGCGGCTCTTCTTCTGCCTGCCGGGTCGGCGAAGGCAATGGCGGTGCAGCCTTTTTACTATTTGAATTGTCGTTTGCGTTCTCGTTGGCGTTGAGGTTTGCACCGCCGATGTCGGCTGGATTCTCACTCGGCGATGGCGCGGCTGAGGTGTTCGCATTGCTGTTTGAGTTAGCCGTTTGATTTGTAGTGCCGCCGGCAGGAATTCCTGTTTCAGATTCTCCGGTGGGCGGCGTCGCTGGTTCTACTGGTTGGCTATTCGGATCCGCAGCCAGGGTGGAACCGGGCGTGGCAATATTTGTTGGCTGTGAGTTGCGCGTAAAAGCGTAGATGACTCCGAAGATAACAAGCAGACCAATCATCGAGGGAACCAGGACTTTCCAGGGGTTGAAGCTGGC
>DASWDX010000157.1:0-10314 GCA_036395055.1 Pyrinomonadaceae bacterium
GAACATGAGCGACAAGCAGATTTCCTATTACCTTTGGCTGGACGGCCAGGCCGCCGAAGTCAGTAGCTTGCCCCATGCAATTCAGACGCTTGTGTTCTGAGTATCTTTTGGAACACGAGTCAACCACGTTGGTATCTGCGTTTTCACCCGGCCTCTGCAATGGGAAGGAGTTTTGTGCAAAGCAATCTTGCGAGCGAGCGGTGGCTCCGACTGAAAAGGTGAGTAAGCGGTCAGTACATTTGCCTCAGTGTCAGCGTCTCATTGACACCGTGGCTTTAACCCGGTGCTGGCGGTTGGTTATTTGACTTGTCGAAGATCTGGTGCTCACTCTGACACCCGGCTGAAGCCTGGGTCGAGTAACCGCTCCGCTCCCTCCTGCCGCGCTCGTTCCCCTATTCGTGTTAGGTCTCTTGCCATCTTTGTTCTACCTCTGCGTGTAGTAGATGTTTGTCCACCCACGATTGAAAACTGTGACGGTCTTCACTCCACCGGCATTACCCGGCTTCTTCGCTATCCCGACCGTCATCCCTAGCCAGACTTCCTTCTGCCGCCCCTTCCTCTTACGGTTGTTTGGCATACTCGGCCTTGTTTCAGTCCTCAGCCAAGAGTCGTCTGGCCGCCTGGCTTGTCCCACTTCATCATGTGCTGCTCGATGCTGTCTGCGACCCCGGAGCGGTAGGCAAGCACTCGTCGCTAACGTCCTTGCCTCTTTTGCCTGCGTCCTTCACAACGGCTTTGGCCCGCCCTTTTCTTTCTCTTAACGAGGCTTACTACCAGATTCAGCGTCTCACGCTTCACCTCGCAGCCTTTGCTCGACTCCATGTTTCTCTAGCCGCCTTAGCCGCAGAGTTTCCGCACTGACTCTTTCGATTGCCAGCCGGGTTCCTAGTTGCTGCATAGCTGCTGTTACTCACTTCGACGAACATACAGGATGGTTGACTGCTCCTTTCCTGGGGGCTACCCTCCCCCTTGAACTGGGACCATTTCCAGGTTTCCTGTGAATGAGAAGCGAACCATGATCGTCTTCGTTTAATTCGTCCGAGCCGCATGTAACTCTCCACGTAAACGGATATGTTAAAGCCAAGAGTGTTCTTTATTCATAATCGGATAAACCTCGCGTTGGTTGTCCTCCTGATTCTGGTTGGTCTGTCGGGCATTCGAGCTGGCGTAGGTACACGCGACGGACTGTTGCCTCCCGCGCAGGCTCGAGCCAGTCAGAACAGTACCGTCTTGTTTGATTGGGACTGGCGGTTTCATCGGGGTGGCGCCCAGGGTGCGGAGCGGCCCGATTTTGATGACTCCAAATGGCGCAATCTTGATCTCCCGCACGACTGGAGCATCGAAGAACTGCCCAGCACTCACTCACCGTTCAACCCAGATGCGATTAGCCAGGTAAGCGGTGGCTTTACGACGGGCGGGACTGGTTGGTATCGCAAAACTTTTACCGTCCCGAATGAACAAAAGGGTAAGCGGATTCTGATTCAGTTAGACGGCGTCTATATGAACACAGAAGCTTGGCTGAACGGTCAGTGGCTGGGGAGTCACCCGTACGGCTATACCAGTTTCTGGTTCGATCTCACCGACAAAGTTAAATTCGGAGCGGCCAATGTACTGGCGGTTAAGGTGAAGAACGAAGGCGAAAACAGTCGCTGGTATTCCGGCTCAGGCATTTACCGCCACGTGTGGTTAAAGACGTTGGAGCTTAGGCACGTCGCACAGTGGGGCACGTACATTACCACCCCCGAGGTGAGCGCGTCGTCCGCCAAAGTGAATGTCAAAACCAAGCTGCTGAATGAAAGCGAGCAGCCCGCGCGGATCACTCTCGTGACGAGGATGATGGACAGTAAAGGTCAAGAGGCGGCAAGAGTCGAGTCTAAACAAACCATCGAACCTAACGCTGCGTATGAGTTTGATCAGAATACAAACATAAAATCTCCCGGGTTGTGGTCGCCCGCATCGCCTGTACTCTACACGGCGGTCTCCGAAGTTTATCGAGATCAACAATCTACCGATCGCGTGGAGACAAAATTCGGCATCCGGACGCTCTCCTTCGACGCGGTTAAGGGCTTCCTGCTTAATGGCAAGCCGGTAAAACTCAAGGGCGGGTGCCTCCACCACGATAACGGCCCACTTGGCGCCCGCGCCTTCGACCGGGCGGAGGAGCGGCGCGTCGAACTGCTGAAGGCCAGCGGCTACAACGCTCTGAGACTCGCCCACAATCCTCCGTCGCCGGCATTCCTTGATGCCTGCGACCGGTTAGGTGTGATGGTGATTGACGAAGCATTCGACATGTGGCGCGAGGCAAAGAATCCGCACGACTACCACCTTTATTTTGACGAGTGGTGGCAAAGAGATATTGAAAGCATGGTCGCTCGCGACCGTAACCATCCTGCCGTCATTATGTGGAGCATCGGCAATGAGATACCCAACAGAGAAAAGCCTGAGGTAGTGAAGCTGGCGAAAGTGATGGGAGATTATGTGCGCAAACTGGAGCCCACCCGACCCGTCACCTCAGCCGTGAACGATCTCCGCGAAGACAAAGACCCTTATTTCGCCACGCTGGACGTTGCCGGATACAACTACGCCGCCGGAGGGGATCACCTGAAAAAAAGTCTGTACGAGTTTGACCACGATCGCCTCCCTAACCGGATCATGTTCGGGTCGGAATCTTACCCGTTGGAGGCGTTCGATAGCTGGATGAATGTGCTTGATCACCCTTACGTGATCGGTGATTTTGTGTGGACTGCTTTTGATTATATCGGCGAGGCGAGTATCGGCTGGCGCGGTTACTGGCAGGAACAGAATTTCTATCCCTGGAATCTGGCGTACTGCGGCGATATTGACTTGTGCGGCTGGAAACGACCGCAGTCTTATTACCGCGATGCGCTTTGGAAAAACGATCAGGTGTCCGTTTTTGTCAGACCACCACACCCTTCCTTTGACATCAATCCCAAAAGGCAGTCATGGTCGAAATGGCACTGGTTCGACGTCGTAGCCAACTGGAACTGGCAGGGGTACGAGAATAAGCCGCTTGAAGTAAATGTGTACTCCTCCTGCGAGGAGGTCGAATTGCTTCTGAACGGTAGATCGCTAGGTAAGAAAGCAACCAATCGTTCGACAGCCTACACAGCCGCCTGGATCGTGCCTTACCAGGCGGGCGTTCTCAAAGCGACTGGTTATAACGCAGGGAAGCCGGTCAGTTCGTCCGAACTTAACTCCGCGGGACACCCGACACACATAAAGTTGACACCCGACCGTTCTCACATCACCGCTGATAGCCAAGATTTGAGCTACGTTACCGTTGAATTAGTTGACGACCACGGCGTGCGTAATCCAGCTGCCGAGAATTTAATAACGTTTGCGGTTGCAGGGCCGGGCCGCATTGTTGGAGTGGGGAATGCCAATCCGCTAAGCACTGAGAGCTATCAGCAGCCGCAGCGAAAGGCCTGGCTGGGAAGATGCCTGTTGATTATAAAATCCGGTAAACAGGCAGGTGCGATAACGGTTACTGCTTCGGCCAAAGGGTTCCTTCCGGCAAAGATTATTATTGACGCGAGCGCACCATAACAGGGATCGCACCGAAAGCCGTCGGGCGAACTTTGTTACCGGGGCAGCTAGAGAAGTCAAACTTACGCTGTATGAATTGATTAAATTCGAGGCGTAGTGTGCCAATTGAGAGGCTCTGAGATCAGAGAGTCGCGCCGGAACACCGCGGAAACTCTTCATTGCTATAAGAGATTTGAACCCCAGACCCCTAACGAGTCAATCCGCGAACCAACGCCGCGTAAAACGCGTAATCGCTTTTTACGGCGCAAAATCTAATTGCCGCGGGCTTGAGAAGTCATCCCACGCTGCTTAAAAGGCATAAATCGCGAGCGCACTCCGGCAAAATTCCGGCAAGCACTTATCCCCGCTACTGATTCGCCTGTCCTTAGTTATATAGCTGGAGTTGCTCGCCGAGCTTTTCAAGTTGCTTTCCTGAGTACAAGTACAGACAATCCTGTTGGGTGTTATGTGAGTCCGCTTTGAGCAACATCAAAAATCAATTGCAGATTTTTCTTTATTTTTCTTAGATCATCTTTATGTCGTTAATGCGCAAGACAGCAGCGTTCGTGGGTCTGAGGGCTCTGCGAAATTTAGTCTCCGATTCCATGGCCATAGATATGGGATCGGCTTCAACCATCATTTCTGTGCGTGGGCGGGGCATAGTGATAGATGAGCCATCCCTTGTCGCAGTCGACTCGAATACCGGAGAAGTGATAGCGATTGGGATTGAAGCTCAACAGATGTCTGGCCGCGAGGCGCGTGATGTTACGGTGATCGCTCCATTGCTCGACGGGGTAGTCGCAGACTTTGAGAGAACTGAGGAGATGCTGGCGCATTTTGTGCGGAAAGCGCGCGGCGGCAACTCCTATTTTAGCCGTCGCGCACTGATGAGTGTCTTGTCTGGAATAACGCAAGTGGAGGAGCGGGCGTTGCTCAGCGCAGCTGAGCATGCGCGTATCGGCCGGGTCGTGATGATCGAAGAAGGCCTGGCGGCCGCATTCGGCGCAGGTGTACAAGTAGATGACCCACATGCTTCCGCGGTTGTTGATATCGGTGGTGGAACCACCAATGTGGCCATCGTCGCCAGCGGCGCAATCGTTCATGCACGAGCTGAACGGATCGGAAGCGAGGACATTAACGCGGCTATTGTCGACCATGTTCGTCGTCACCGTGGGTTAATCATCGGTCCGCAGACAGCGGAGCATCTGAAGCTGGAACTCGCTTCAGCGACTCTGCCTGCCGACCTGGCTGAGGAGGTGACGATCAAGGGACTCGATGTTCTGACGAGGAGTCCTGGAGCTATCGAGATCACGGCGGGCGAACTCTATCCCGTAGTTCTGCAGGTTGTTCGCAGGATAGTGGAAGGGGTGACTACCACTCTTACTGAGCTTCCTCCTGAAGTTGGCGGAGACATCTACGAACGGGGAATTATCCTTACCGGTGGTGGTACGCAGTTTGGCGGCATTGAAGATTTTTTTCGGGAGCAAACCAAACTGCCAGTGCGCACCGCTCCGGAACCCAAGTATGCCATTGTGCGTGGTCTTGAGCAGATGTTTGACGAGCCACTCAGGCTACGTCGTGTCATACGCCGGGAGCCTTATCCGGTGCTGGATATGGAGGGCTGATTGGCCAACGACGACAGAGCGCTCGCCATGGTGCGCTCTCGGCACCGAGTAAGTAAGCGGCGCACGGATCTGGCAGATGACTCCGCAATAGCAGGATTCCCATGCCAGTGCTCTATGATGCGGCTTGAAACTTTCGTTGAGGTCGCAAGCTTGCCGCAAAAAGTGGAGTAGGAGGTCAGAACATGACAATGCAAACGGAGCTCGGTGCGGTGGGTTCGCTGTGGCGATATCCCGTCAAGTCGATGATGGGAGAGGAGCTGAACGCCGCTGAGGTGACGGATCGTGGATTGCGCGGCGATCGTGTCTACGCGCTCGTGGACCGCGCGGACGGAAAGGTTGCAACCGCCAAGAACCCCCGCAAGTGGCCACACCTTTTTGACTTCCGAGCCAACTTGATCGAGGGTGCGGCCGCCGGATCGCAGGCGGCCTCCATCCGCGTTACTCTGCCCGATGGAACCATGATCACCAGCGCGCAGGATAGTTGCGATCAGATCCTCTCGCGGGCGCTTGCGCGAGAGGTGACGCTGGAGTCCGTGGCGCGCGGTGACGAGCAGACCACATCGCCCGCTACCCGCATGGCAAACGCCGAAGAGTACTGGCCCGACATGGAAGGCCTCGACTTTCGCGATACCGTCACCGATTTCGCTCTGCCGGCCGGCACGTTCTTCGACTGTGCGGTCGTCCATCTGATGACCACCGCGACGCTCGACCGACTCGTCGAGCTGTACCCGCGAGGCCGTTTTGAGGTTCGACGATTTCGACCGAATATTGTAGTACAGCCCGCTTCCGGTGAGAGGGGCTTTATAGAGAACAGCTGGGTCGGCCACACACTCGCCATCGGCGATGAGGTTCGCCTGAGCGTCACGGGTCCATGCGGTCGTTGTGTAATGACGACCCTGCCGCAAGGGGATCTTCCCAGAGATCCGGACATCCTTCGCACCGCGGCAAAACACAACCACGTCCAGGTCGGTGTGTATGCGGCGGTCGTGCGGTGTGGCACGATTCGCCGCGGTGATTCTGTCAGACGGGCCGCGTAAGCCGAGACGAGGCTCCTTTCGCGCAGACGGAGATAAACGATGGTTACGAGCGATCAACCCAGTTTCTACGAGCGACTCGGCAGTGTGTACAGTATCGCCACAGTGGTGAATGACATCATCGATCGAATCATGACAGACTCACGCTTAAACGCGAATCCGCGCGTGGACGAAGCGCATCATCGGGTGTCGCCGCCGGGTTCAAGTAACTTCGTGACCGAAATGGTCTGCGAGGCGACCGGCGGACCGCAAAGATATACCGGTCGCACGATGAAAGACTCGCATCAGGCACTCATGATCACCGCCGACGAGTGGCAGGCATTTCTCGACGACTTTCAGCAGACGATGGACAAGTTCGGCGTGCCGCAGATCGAGCAAGAGGAGTTGAAAGCGATCGTGGATAGCACCCGAGCGGATATCGTTGTCTGAAGAGTCGGCGTAGCGGCAGAGGCTGGGCCGAGCGAAAGCTATCTGAGCAGCGGCGCGCCGGAAGCCACTGAAAGCTGTGCTGTCGAGGCGTCAAGTGCAACGCTCTATGAACTAAATCCGCCTGCGGGTGGATAGATGAAAACCGGCGGCGATACCTCAGGTGTCCCCATTCCCTTCAAGCAGTCAATAGGTACAGTATTCCTTCCGGGAAGGGCCATGGTGTTGCTACGCAAAGAGTCAGCAATCGTTTAGCGGAGCCCGATGTTTTGACGTTTCGCTGCGGTTGAATAACATGCAGCTCGTATGTCCAGGGAGCACAACTTTGATTTTCTAGTTATCGGCAGCGGCATCGCCGGGCTGACTTTTGCCTTGAAGGTGGCGAAGGTGGGCTCGGTCGCTATCATCACGAAGAAGGATCGCGCTGAGAGCAACACCAACTATGCGCAAGGCGGCATCGCTGCTGTCACCGGCAGTGATGATTCGTTTGACCTGCACGTGCGCGACACGCTTCGAGCGGGCGCGGGATTATGCAAAGAAGATGTTGTGCGCACCATCGTCGGCGAAGGTCCGGCGCTAGTGCGCGAACTCATCGAATTGGGTGTGCGGTTTAGCGAAAGCGCACCGGGCCAGTACGATCTCGGACGCGAGGGCGGGCACACGCGGCGACGTGTGCTGCACGCAGTCGACATTACGGGACGCGAGATTGAGCGCGCCTTGCTCGCAGCCGTTTCGGCCGAGAAGAACATCACCGTATTTGAAAACGTACTGGCCATCGATCTCATCACCTCGGAAAAGATCGGGTTGGGTGGATCAAATCGCTGTCTCGGCTGCTACGCGTTTCGGACCGAGACAACCGCGGTTGAGGTCTTTGCCGCGAAGGTCACGTTGCTGGCCAGCGGGGGCTCGGGCAAAGTGTATCTGTACACCAGCAATCCCGATATCGCGAGCGGTGATGGCGTGGCCATGGCTTATCGCGCCGGCGCGAGAATCGCCAACATGGAGTTCATCCAATTCCATCCAACCTGCCTTTATCATCCGAAAGCCAAGTCATTTCTGATCAGCGAGGCCGTGCGCGGCGAAGGCGGTGTGTTGCGCGGAGGTGATGGCGAACCGTTCATGCGCGGCTATCATGAGCAAGCCGACTTGGCGCCGCGTGACATCGTGGCTCGCGCGATCGACGCGGAGATGAAAAAGACCGGCGCTGAGTGCGTGTGGCTGGACATCACGCACAAAGAAGCCGAGTTCATCAAAAGCCGCTTCCCCAATATCTATGCAAGATGTCTGGAGTTTGGCGTTGATATGACGCGCGAACCAATTCCCGTTGTACCGGCAGCACATTATCAATGTGGTGGCGTCGCTACAAATGTAGATGGTGAAACGGAGATTCAGGGGCTATACGCCACAGGCGAGGTAGCATGCACAGGATTGCATGGAGCCAATCGTCTCGCCAGTAATTCATTATTGGAAGCGCTGGTAGTAGCGCACCGCGCCGCGCAAAAAGCCAGCTCTCAGGACTTACCTTCCAACTCTCAGGTTTCCAAGTTACCGCCTTGGGAGACAGGTGACGCGGCTGATGCAGATGAACTAGTCGTGGTGACGCACAACTGGGACGAGATTCGACGCTGCATGTGGGACTATGTCGGCATCGTTCGCACAGACAAGCGACTGTTGCGAGCACGCACGCGCATACAAAACTTGCAGCAAGAGATCAATCGCTTCTATTGGGATTATAAAGTGACGCCCGACCTTATTGAACTTCGCAACCTGGCGCTGGTAGCTGAACTGATCATTGAAAGCGCATTCCTGCGCAAGGAATCACGTGGTCTGCATTACACACTCGACCATCCAAATTTACTGTCTGTCGCCAGTGATACTGTATTGCGGAAGTCCCGCCCCTTTTGTTTATAGATACTTGAGCGTTCGCGCCGATCACGAGGAGCCAAAGAGTCAGCGATCGTTCCGATGGCTTCATTGCCCCTTGCTCTCGCTGTGGGGTGGTCCAAAGCCCCAACGTCCGCGTACGCCTTGCCGGAATCGTTCGCGCTCCTCGGGAGTCATCCGTTCCCAACGCTCGCGCATTCGCCGCCGAGAGCGGGAGCGATGAGAGCCACCACCACCAAGACCAAACCCTCCGAACAGAATCCGGCAGAGAGCCAGCAGTCCGAGGGCTTGCCAGAAGGTAATTAGCCGCAATCCGAACAACATCGGCGCCAGCCAATTCCACAAAAGCATCACTACTCCGCCGCCAATGGCGGTGAAGACCGCCATCCCTACGATCGCCGCTGGAGCTATCCAAATCAGTCTCTTTAGTTTCTTTCTCATGTTCCGGTTCCTCACTTCCTCGTAGTGTCTTCAGTTCAAACCCCTCTGTGCGTCCTCTGTGCCCTCTGTGTCTCTGTGGTGGATCTTGTCGAACTCACCACAGAGACACCGAGAACACAAAGATGGCACAGAGAAATCCAAACTTGAGGCACTAATCACCTATTCGTAAACTCGTAAATGTTCTGCAATCGTTCGCGCAGATGAAGCACCGCGTAGCGCTTGCGCGAGAGTAGTGTGTTGACGTTTACACCGCTTTCTGCCGACAACTCTTTGAAGCTGCGCCCTTCGAGTTCGTGAGCGATGAATACTTCACGCTGGCTCATTGGTTGATCATTAGGCAGTTCGTCGAGCGCAAGTTCCAACTCATCAAGAAGCACGTGGCGGACGTAGAGTGCTTCCGGCCCGGCATCGGGCGATGGCAACAGATCTTCGATGCGGAGCACCTCGTCGTCCTGGTCGCCAATGTCGCTAGAATTCTTGCGCGCTGCGTCGCTGTAGGTCCCTTCCCTCTTCTTGCGGAAGAGGTCCGTGATGCGATTGCGCGCGACGCGAAAAAGCCAGCCGGTCACGTGATCAATCGGCATCAGCAGGCGATTGGCTTCTACCAGTTCGTAGAAGACCTCCTGCACGATGTCCTCGACGTCCGAAGGGTCGGGCACACGCCGGCGGATGAAATTGCGCAGCCGGGATCGTTCTTCCGAGATGATTTCGGAGATTTGACGGTCTTGCTCGTTCATCGTGGTGATGCTCGAAAGCTCATCCATCCATTACTGTAGACGAACGGGAGCGGCAAATATTGTAAGGCTGACCCGGATGTAAGCTGCGTGCCGCAACGAAGTTCAGTACCGGGAGCGGTAGCCACCGGATTAGTCCGCGGAGCGGACGCCAGCATAAAGCCTGGGGCGTAAGCCCCAGGATCAGAAATCACTCAATGAAGATTGAGCCCGCGAAGCGTGCGATAGCGTTTGCGACTACAAAACGTGAGTCGTGAGATTCGGCTGTCGCCCGCTCCGCGGGCTTGATCATTTAGATCGTCGGTTCCCTGGGGTTTCGCTGCGCTTCACCCCAGGCTGACTTTATGCTGACACCCGCTCCGCGGGTTGAAAGCGCGCCGGGATCGTTAATTCTTCTCCACCCCTGCAAGTGATTGGTGTCCATTGACAGTGGCGGTAGAGGAGGTTCAAAATGCGCCTAACTCGCGCGACAACCAATCTAAGAAAGTAGAGGAGAGACATCATGCCTTCCATCTCAGGATCTTTTTCGGGAAAAATCACTCAGCAGTTTGGACTGCCCCTTGATGACCAATCCAATCACCTACTCGGCATCGCCGAGGTTAACGGTACGCAGAACTCGCCTGA
>DASWDX010000158.1:0-5320 GCA_036395055.1 Pyrinomonadaceae bacterium
AGCGGCGAAACAAAGGGCTTCATCGCGCGAGCGCGCTGCAATATTCAAATATTCACCCCAAGGCTAATAGTGTGCTCTCGGATGACGAGTGGCAGCAGATACGTGCCGACGTCATCGCGAAGATTTGGGATTTTCTCGATCACATGCGCGCCGGTGAGTTTGGCGTTAATCCATCTGAGAAAGAGAAGACGTGCCGGTTTTGCGACTTCGCGGCTGTCTGTCGTTACGATCGTTTTCGGATTGACGGGAAGAGACTGTCCGCAGATTACACCGATTCCACAGATTAGCGTTTGCGATTGAACCGAGTGCCGGCTTGAACCAACTGCTGTGATCTCCTGTTTCGTCTTATCTGTGTAATCGGCGTAATCTGTGGATAACTTTGCCGATGTCCTTAAAAAAACAAAAACGCGAATTGTTACCTGAGCAGGCAGCAGCCTCATATGAGATCAAGAAACACATCTCGGTAACGGCCGGACCCGGTTCCGGAAAGACGACGGTGCTCGTCGAGCGTTACCTGCACATCCTCCGCGAACACCAGCTCAACATCGATCAGATTGTCGCCATCACTTTTACCAATCGCGCCGCCAATGAGATGCGCGAGCGGCTTAGAGAACAACTTAATCTCATCCTGCAAACCGCCTCGCCCGTTGAGAGAAGACATTGGCTGAATTACAAACGCACCCTGGACGGCGCCGTGATCACCACCATTCATGGATTCTGCGCGCGACTGCTTCGTGAGTTTCCGGTTGAAGCGCGTATTGATCCGCAGTTTCTCCTGCTCGATGAACATCGTGCGGCAATGTTATTGGAATCAGTAGTTGAGGAATCGCTCACGGAGTTTATCAGTGCCGGCCACGTTGAGATCTCGCGGCTAACGTTGGGAGTTGGCAGGGGTAAATTGGCCGCTGCCTTGGCGCAACTATACCGCGACGTTCGCGGCCAGGGTCTTTCGTTTACCGATCTCGCGTTGAAGACTGCCGAGAGCCATGCTACGGACGACGATCACGCCGACGCAGTCGTTGAACTATCGCGCACGATGAACGAGTTTTTGGCGGTTCGCAGGACGACTCTCTCAGCGCAAGCCAGTCACGCCGATGTTAGCGCAAACTGGTCGAGTCTGCGGCCGCTAATTACCATGATTCCCGAGGTCGACGCGTTGGCTGACTACTGCCGCGCAATCGAGGGTTTTCGCAAGGTGCGGCCGCGAGCACAAGGCGAGCTTAAAGAGCAGGTGCAAGCACTCGATTCCCTCGTATGGAATAAAGATCTGCTGGGGCTCGTGCCGCAAGTCTCATTGGATCTATTCGCCAGGCAATATGCACTCGAGATGGCTCTGCTGCTTAGAAGGATCGACGATCGGCTTCATGAGGAGAAGCAGAAAATGTCGGCGCTGGATTTCGACGACCTGGAGTTACGCGCGCTCGAGCTGCTGGAACGTCCCGAGGTTTTAACGCGCTCTGCCGAACGTTACAAATTTTTTCTTGTTGATGAGTTTCAGGACACAAATGGTTTGCAACGCCAACTGCTCGAGCGCCTCGCCTTGCAGAAAGCGCGGCGCGAAAGCGCGAATTTGTTCATCGTTGGCGATCGCAAGCAATCGATTTATGGCTTTAGGGGCGCGGATGTTGCCGTCTTCAGTGAGATGACTGACACGTTAATGGCCGCTGGTGGCGAGTCGAAATCTTTACTCCTCAATTTTCGCAGCCAGCCGCCGCTGATTAATTTTTTCAACTATTTATTCCAGCGGCTGTTCATGCCGAAAGAAGACGTTCTTTCGCGGGAGCGGGAAGAGTTGGGCTATGTCGGACACGAACCGAGCGAGGCGAAGCGCGAGCTGCGCGATAGCGGTCCGCTGGTGGAGTTAATGATCACGACCGAAAGCTCTGGTAATGAAGACGATCCCAAAGCGGAGCAAACTTCGCGCGAACTTGACGCCGAGCAATTGGCCCGGCGGATCATTTCGCTGGTGGACCCGGATGCTGGGAGCGCAGGCATCGTGCCTGCTAACAATCGCGATAACAGCGAGCCCAGTGAAGGCGGCCAGGATGCTTCCGCTCCCAACGACGATATCAAATACAGTGACATCGCCTTGCTCTTTCGGGCGATGACACACGTGCAGACATACGAGTCGGTATTTCGCCGCGCGAATATTCCCTACCAAACAGTTCTGGGCCGAGGATTTTATGAACGTGAAGAGATAACCGATCTAATCCAGTTACTGAGGTTTCTCGATAACAAGACCGACGAGTTAGCGCTGGCGGCAGTGTTGCGTTCGCCGCTTTGTGGCATTTCTGACAACGCGCTACTGGCGTTGCGTTGCGCGCCCTGGCTGGACGAACTCGACACCGACACTGCCGATCCATTGCGCCATTTTACGCAAACACGCAAGCTTTACCTTGCGCTGTTGCGACATCGCGATATTGCCTATATCAGCGACGATGAGCACCTGCTACTCGATCGTGCTGCCGATATGATCAAAGGATTGATTGCCCGTCAGCATCATTATGCGCTGTCGCAGTTGTTGCGTTTTGCGGTTGCGAAATCAGAGTATGAGGCGGTTGTCGCTGCGACGTTCGACGGCGCGCAAAGGCTGGCGAATGTGCAGCGGCTGTTCACGCTGGCGGAACGATTCGAAGGTTCAGGCACCCACTTGATTCGTGACTTTGTGCGTTACGTGGAGGAGTTTGAAGCGATCGGCAGCCGCGAAAGTGAAGGCCAAATAGACGAAGCCACGAACGCCGTGCGATTGATGACTATTCACCAGGCAAAGGGTCTTGAATTTCCCATAGTGATCATTCCCGATCTGCAGCGCTCAGCCAAGCCGCCAGAAAATTGGGTACTGTTGGACCGCCAACGCGGCCTGACTTTGAAGGTCCCTGACGGACGCGGAAAATTGGTAGCGGGTTCGACCTTCAATCGCTTCGAGCAGCGGCACGCCTTGCGTGAACAGTTTGAAAGCATGCGCTTGCTATATGTCGCGGCGACGCGGGCGCAGGATCGGTTGATACTTTCGGGCACGACTAAAGACCTCGCTAAGATTGGCCTGAAGAGCGATACCTGGTTGAACTGGATCTGGCAGTCGTTGGAATTACCGGCGCAAACGCGCAGCGGCATTATCGATCTTGGCGAGGATTCGACTACCCGTGTTCAGCTTCAAGTGACGTTGAATATTGCTGATGAGCAACCTGCCGAGACCCGTGAACAAAGGCGAACCTTTGAGGAAACGCGTGCGTCACAATTCGCCAGGGATGCACAGTCAATTTCCGAAGCCTTTCCATTACTACGTGCCATAGAGCCGGAACGCGACCGCGCGGTCCACCGGTTTAGTGTCACGCAGCTGATCAATTACCAGCGCTGTCCGCGTCAGTATTATTTTGATCGGGTGTTACACGCGCCGGCGCCTGATGCGCTTGCCGTCTGGAACGATGCCGAGGCGCCTGAGCCGCCCGCTAACTTAACCGCCACTCTCAAAGGCGCAGTGATTCACCGGTTTTGCGAAACCTACACCGCCGGCGCTAGTCCTGAAGAACTGCTGCGACGCAGTTTTGCCGATGTAGTACGCCTCAGGCAGGCGGAGCTTGCGGACCGTCTAACGGAAATAAATGGCGACGAGGCCATCGCCGAGCTTTTGCCCCTCGCGCAAAACTATCTGTCCAGCGCCGTGTTCGAGCGTGTCGAGCAGGCACGCGCAGCTTTGTCAGTTTCTTCTGCGCTGGCGGGTGCGCATTTCGGAGGAAACGGGAACAACAAGTCTCTTCCAGGCATTCGCGTTGAGGCGGGTCTGTGGAGCGAATTGAGTTTTCGGTTGCGCCGGCCGCTGGGGATTCTAAGCGGTGCCATTGACAAGTTGCTGATCACGCCTGCTGTCGGCGGCAAAGGTTTCAGGGTCGAGATCATTGACTTCAAAACTAATCGTCTGCGTCATCGGACTGGCTCAACTGCTTCACCGGGACCGCGGGCGCCCTTGCCCGCTTCACCCAACGTGATAGCTCAAGTGAGGGATGAATCTCCCGATTCTGAAAAAGTGGTATTGCCAGTTGGGCGGGCAAGACGCCGGCGGTCCCAGCATGCTGTTGAGCAGTTACCGCTGGACTTCAGTGCCCTCGTTGCGGAGCTGGATCCGCAAGAAGTGATTGCTCACGAGTTTTCACTAGACGATCAAGTGCGCCTCGCCGCTTCGGATTATCAACTTCAGATGCAAGCGTATGCTCTGGCAGTGGGCCAGCTCCTGACGTCGGCGACGGAAGCGGACATTTCGATTACCTCGACCCTTCATTTTCTCGACCCCAACGTCGAATTCCACCTGGAAGCTGATTTGCTTTCCCCGGACGCATGCATGCATGCGATAGATGAAGCCATGAGGGAAATCGTTTCTTCTGCCGAGCCGGCGCACTTTCCCGTGCGCACGGCTGGCCACTGTCGCATGTGCAATTTTCTCGGAATCTGCTCGGCGGGACGTGAGTACGTTCGCGCGCTCAGAAGGGCTGGCGCCGCGTCGGTAGATTCAGCTAAGGCTGTAGAGGCTGGGAATTAGGCCACAGGTGAACACGGATGAATGCAGATCTGACAAAATCACCTTAGAAGTTTGTTCATATCCGTAGTATCCGCGTTAATCTGTAGCTGATTAATTTCAGATAGGAAGATTATGACCAAACAAGATAACCCTCAGGTTGGTGCGCCGGCGCCTGATTTTAGTCTCAATGATGGCAACGGCGAAGTCTGGCGTTTGCAAGACAACCGGGGCAAGGTTGTTGTCCTGCTCTTCTATCCTGGCGATGAAACTCCGATCTGTACGCGGCAGATGTGCTCTGTCAGAGATCGTTGGGAAGACTATTCGACTACCGGCGCCGAAGTTGTTGGTATCTCCACGGACTCGGTAGAATCGCACAAGAAGTTTGCCGAACACCACGGCTTACCGTTGCGTCTGCTCTCGGATGAGTCCGGTGTAGTGGCAAATCTTTACGGAGCGCGGTCGCTGATTCCGGGCAAAGTAGCGCGTTCAGTTTTCGTGATCGATGCAAACGGGATAGTTCGCTATCGCGACGTGCGGCCGCTCGGACTCTTTCGGCCAAAGGATGACGAGATCATCAACGCGATTCGCGAAGCGCAGAAGATTGCACCGCCCTAAAAAGGGGGTAGCGAGAGCAGTAGAACCAGAAAGTACAAACAACAGGAGGTTGATCATGCCAACAATCGTAGGCGACAACACGGCCGGAAGAGTCAAACGGGAGTGTCGCGTTGTGTTCACGTACAACGGCAGGACCATTGCGACATCGCATGTGTATTTGTCAGCAAACACGGAAGCGAAGATCGAGGAATA
>DASWDX010000159.1:0-12869 GCA_036395055.1 Pyrinomonadaceae bacterium
AACTCGAAGGCGATGAGCTGCGCGCAGAACGCACTTCCGACGATCTGGCGCCCTTGCATGGGCTGGCCCGCGCCCTGGCTAACAACGCAATCGTCGGTGTAACGGAGGGCTTCACGAAGCAGATGGACGTGGTCGGCGTCGGCTACAAGGCTGATGTGCAGGCGAAGAGGATAGTGTTTTCGCTTGGGTACTCACATCCAATCGAGTTTCCTTTGCCTGAAGGCGTAGAGGCGAAAGCTGAGCGAATGACAACCAAGGGAAGTATCCAGCAGTATCAAACGACGCTGACGCTAACAAGCATCGATAAGCAAAAGCTCGGACAGGTGGCAGCGGAGATGCACAAGTTGCGCAAGCCGGATGCTTATAAGGGTAAAGGCATTCGCTACGCGAATGTGCCCATCAAGCTGAAGCCTGGAAAGACCGGTAAATAGTGAATCGTAAACGTAAATAGAAAAACCTACTATTTACGATTCACGATTTACGATTCACGAGGAAGAAATGGCAAATACGAGCAGAGCAATAGTTCGCGAGGCGATACACAGGCGAATTCGCCGCAAGGTAAAAGGCAGCGGCGAAAGACCGCGGCTGGCCGTTTATCGCAGCTTGAATCATATCTATGCACAAGTAGTTGACGACGAACTCGGCAAGACGATCGTGTCGGCCTCAACCACAGAGAAAGACTTGCGTGGGACGAGCGGCGGAAATGTCGATGCGGCGCGGCGGATTGGCAAAGCGATCGCTGAGCGCGCGCTTGAAAAAGGTATCAGCAATGTTGTTTTCGACCGTGGCGGCTATCTTTATCACGGCCGGATCAAAGCACTAACTGACGCGGCTCGAGAAGCCGGACTGAACAAAAATGAGCTTATCGCTCGCGAGAAAGAAGCGTCTGAAGCCCCGACGGAGGCGAATGTGGAAGTGAAAGCGGAAAGAAAGCCGCGCAAGAAGACTAAAGAAAAACAATGAGACAACCTAAGCAGCGCATCCCGGCCCAGGGCCTGGATCTAAAAGATCAAGTCATCTCCATCAATCGCGTGACCAAAGTGGTGAAGGGCGGCAAAAATATGTCGTTTGCCGCGCTGGTCGTGGTCGGCGACGAAGGTGGTCATGTGGGCTTTGGAACCGGTAAGGCGCGGGAAGTGCCCCTGGCGATCAAGAAGGCAATCGAAGCCGCCAAGAAAAGTTTGATTCGCGTTCCTTTGATTCAGAATACTGTGCCGCACCAGTTGATTGGAAAATTTGGCGCCGGCCGCGTCCTGGTTAAGCCGGCCTCGGAAGGAACCGGAGTAATCGCTGGAGGGGCAGTGCGTGCGGTTATGCAGGCTGTAGGCGTGCATGACGTGCGTACCAAAGTGCTTGGTTCGACCAATCCGCACAATGTTGTCCGCGCCACTTTTGACGCACTTCTTAGGATGAAGGATCCGATGGAACTGGCGCGGCTAAGAGGTAAGCAGGTCGAGGAAATCTAAAGGCGGTGAAGAGTAAAAAGTGAATAGTAAATTAGACAAACACGATTGAAGATTTACTCTTCACTGTTCACCGTTCACTATTCATTGGTTTTGAGTAAAAAGTGAATAGTAAATAGAAAAACGCGATTGAAGATTTACTCTTCACTGTTCACCGTTCACTATTCACTGGTTTTGAGGTGTTATGCCCAGAAAAGCAAAAAGCTCAGATGACGAGGCAAAGAGTTCGGCGAGCGACCGTAAGATTCGTATTCAGTATTACCGAAGCTTTATAGCTACGCCGAAAACTCACAAGCAGATGGTGCGCAGCCTGGGATTGACCAAGTTGAACCAAATTGTCGAGCGTCCTGATACGGCTTCTATGCGCGGCGCGGTAGCCAAGATTCCGCATCTGTTGCGAATCATTGAATAACGATCTTTGTACTTAGTGCTTTGTACTTCGAGGTGTGACAAAGCGCAACGTCAAAGCTCTAAGCACAAAGTACTAAGTAGAAAAACATCATGGTGTTAAGTCTCAATAATTTGAAACCCGCAAAGGGTTCAGTCCATAAGAAGAAGCGTATCGGAAGAGGACCGGGCTCTGGCTTAGGTAAGACCGCCGGTCGTGGAGAAAAAGGACAAAAATCGCGTTCCGGCTACTCCGCCAAGATTGGCTTTGAAGGCGGCCAGATGCCGTTGCATCGTCGCTTGCCTAAACGTGGATTCACAAACATCTTCAAGAAGCGCTGGCTCGAAGTTAGTTTGGCAGCCCTGGAGCGAGGTTTTGAGCCCAATGAAGAAGTGACTCCCGAGCTCTTGCACAATCGCGGGATTATTAAAAAGGCGAAACATGATGTGGTTGTGCTGGGCAACGGGGAGCTATCGAAGCCGCTTCGTATTTCCGCGCACCGCTTCACGAAAAGCGCGCGCGAGAAAATCGAGAAAGCTGGCGGGGCAGTAACGGAAATTGGCGCGGAAGTTGGCAAGGTAGCGTAACTGGAGATGCGCCAGCGAAAGGACGCTAATGGATAAGTTTTTTGCGGCGATTCGTAATATGTTCAATGTGCCGGATCTACGCCGGCGCATTTTGTTTACGCTTGGCATGCTTGCCATCTATCGCCTCGGTGCCCACATCGGCGCACCCGGAATCAATAAGGATCGCCTGGACCAGGTTTGGCACGATGTTGCGGGTACACTCCTGGGCGTGCTCGATCTGTTCTCGGGCGGAAACTTTCGTACGATCTCAATCTTTGCTCTTGGCGTTACGCCCTACATCACCGCTTCAATTATTCTGCAATTGATGACTGTCGTTTCGCCGCAGTTGAAAAAGCTGCAGGAAGAAGGCGAGATGGGGCGGCAGAAGATCAATCAGTGGACCCGATATCTGACTGTTGGTCTGGCAGGCATTCAGACTTCGTTTGTTGCCCACTGGCTGCAGGTTAATGGCGTCGGCGCGCCTACCTGGGGCTTTCTTTTGACCACGGTGCTCACGTTAACCACGGGTACTATTTTTGTTATGTGGCTTGGTGAGCAGATTACTGATCGAGGCGTGGGCAACGGAATCTCACTTTTGATTTTTGCCGGTATTGTCATCGGATTGCCGCGCGGTGTTCAGCAGGTATCGGAGCGGTTGCGTAGTGGCGACACGCTGGAAACGCTGGGCGTCTTTGGCCTGCTTCTGGCGATGATCGCGATAATTGCCTTTATCGTTTTTGTCGAGGCGGCCAGACGCAAGGTGCCGGTCAGTTATGCCAAACGGCACGTAGGCCGGCAGCTCGTGGGTGGCCAGCAAACCACCATGCCGCTCAAGATCAATATGGGTGGCGTCATTCCGGTCATTTTTGCGTCGTCAGTTCTTTCGATGCCGCAGAGTTTGTTTGCTGCGTTTCCACCAGATCCTAACAAGATGAGTTCGACGTGGGGAAAGATCTGGATCTTCTTTCAAAGCTTTCACGCCAGCGATCCCTATTATGAATTGATCTTTCTCTCGTTGATAGTTTTCTTTACTTTCTTTTACGTCTCGATCGTATTCAACGTTGAGGAAGTAGCTGATAATCTGCGCAAACACGGCGGCTTTATGCCAGGCATTCGGCCCGGCCGGGCTACCGCCGAGTATCTCAACAGTATATTGACGCGGTTGACCGCGGTCGGAGCTGTTTACCTTGCGCTGGTTGCCTTCGTGCCACAGTTCATGTTGAGCGGATTTAAAGTTGGCCGGTTGCCTCTGATTGGCACCTGGCTCGATGCATTTGTCAGCGGCACACCTGGTTTATCGTGGATCCCAACAGGGATGGGTTACCAGTTTTACTTTGGCGGCACTTCGTTGCTGATTCTCGTCGGGGTAGCCATGGATACAGTAGCGCAAATAGAGGCCCAACTCGTGATGCGAAACTACGAAGGCTTTCTTGGCGGTGGCGGACGTCTTCGAGGACGAAGGGCTTAAGAGCATGTCTTAGATGTCGGATGCTAGATGTCAGCCGGCTTTGCTAGCATCAAGCATCGAGCATCTCACACCTTTTGCATGTCGAAAATAATAGTCTTGATGGGTGCGCCTGGTGCTGGAAAAGGTACGCAGGCGCGCCTGCTTCAAGAACGCTTGAATCTGCCACAAATTTCGACTGGCGACATGTTTCGGGCACTGAAAGACGCGCACACGGCATTGGCGGCTGAGGTCCGTGCGCTGATGGAAGTCGGGCAACTGGTGCCTGATGATTTGACCATCCGAGTTGTTCGTGATCGAACATCCCAGGACGATTGCCAAGGCGGTTACATCCTTGACGGCTTTCCGCGCACGCCGGCACAAGCTGCGATGCTTGAGAAACTAGCGGCGGAACAAGGCAAGAAGATTCAGGCAATTGAAATCGACGTCCCGCGCGGCCTGCTGGCTAAGCGCATGGTGGGCCGCCGAAACTGTCCTGTCTGCGGCGAGATCTACAATGTTTATTTTAAGCCGCCGAAGGTTGATAACGTTTGCGACTTTCATCCCCAGGTTCAGCTCCAACATCGATCTGACGATAACCCAGACACGGTGCAGACACGTCTGGCTACTTATGAGGAACAAACGCGGCCTCTACTGGATTATTATAAGGCCGCGAATCTTCTGCACGTCGTCGATGGCACCCGAGAGCCTGAAGCGATCTACCAGGATATCGAAAGAATAGTGAAGAGTGAAAAGTGAAGAGTAAAGAGTGAACAGTGAAACAGTGTGAACAGTGATAGTTTTACTTTTCACCGTTCACTCTTCACTTGTGATTGTTTTCCATGATTATTGGGAAATCAAAAAAAGAGATCGAAAAGATGAGGGCTGCCGGCCAGCTCACCGGGCTTGTTCTACAGGAACTCAGGGCTCTGGTTGAACCCGGCGTTTCTACAATTGAAATTGATCGGACCGCGGAGAAAATGATCCGCGATGCAGGCGGGCTACCGACGTTCAAGGGCTACCACGGGTTTCCCTATTCGATTTGTGCTTCGGTAAATGAGCAGGTTGTGCATGGCTTTCCTTCCGACTACAAACTTCGGGAAGGCGACATATTTTCTATAGATTGCGGAGTAACGCTGGAAGGATTTGTTGGCGACACCGCGACGACGGTGCCAGTGGGGAAAGTGAGTGAGGCCTGGTTGACACTCGTTCGCGTTACCGAGGAGTGTCTCGACCTGGCGATTGACCAATGCCGGCCTGGAAAACATTTGGGAGATATCGGCGCCGCGGTGCAGCAACATGCCGAAGTCAACGGCTATGCGGTCGTACGTGAGTATGTAGGCCACGGGATTGGTCGTCGCATGCACGAGGACCCGCAAATACCAAATTACGGGAAGCCTGGGCAGGGTCCCAAAATAAGGGCTGGATACGTTTTTGCGGTGGAGCCGATGATCAATCTGGGAACCCACCACACCAGGGTCTTAGCCGATGGTTGGACGGTAGTGACGCTGGACGGGAAGCCGAGTGCGCACGCTGAACACACCATAGCCATAACTGACGATGGACCGGAAGTGCTTACTAGAATTGCCGCCCGAACGCATCCGCATGAGCCGCTCGAAAGCAGGATGTCGATTTCGAGCTGAAGCCGTAACCCTAACGACCAGCGCGGCTTGGCAAAGCCATTTTGGCATGTTACTATTTGCAGTTTGTCGGTATAGGCAAAATTCGTTCTGAGCGAATATGGCGAAGGAAGAAGCTATAGAAGTTATGGCCAAAGTCCTTGAGACTTTGCCTAACGCTATGTTTCGGGTCGAGTTGGAAGACAACCAGCATCAGGTGCTTGCGCATGTTTCGGGGAAGATGCGCAAACATTTTATTCGGATTCTCCCCGGAGATCGGGTGTTGGTCGAACTGTCGCCCTACGACCTGAATCGCGGACGAATTACCTATCGCTACAAATAGGACCGGTACTGCACTGAGCGGAAAGATTGAGGGTTGGTTCAAAATGAAAGTTCGTGCTTCAGTTAAAAAAATGTGCGACAAGTGCAAAGTCATTCACCGCAAGGGCGTCGTGCGCGTAATTTGCGTCAATCCGAAACATAAGCAGCGACAGGGATAAGTATTTTTGCTTCTTGACTTGCGATTGCCAATTGAAAGGCAAGCGCAATCAAAAATATACTGGAGAGTATTCACTAAAAATGGCACGTGTAGCTGGCGTCGATCTTCCACCGAACAAGCGGGCCGAGGTGGGGCTGACATACATCTACGGTATCGGTCGTTCGCGCGCAAGCTCGATACTCACCGAGGCCGCAGTTAATCTTGATACTCGCGTCAGGGATTTGAATGAGGATGAACTGAGCCGGATTAGGGCGATTCTTGAAGCGCAAGGTGAAATCGAAGGTGACCTGCGGAAACGCATCCAGATGGACATTAAGCGGTTAATGGATATCGGTTGCTACCGGGGACTGCGGCATCGCCGATCGCTGCCGGTTCGCGGTCAGCGGACGCATACAAACGCACGCACTCGGAAAGGTCCCAGACGCGCCACTATCGCCAAGAAGAAGGCACCAGGGAAGAAATAAAACCGCATTTTCGATTTGGATTTGCGATTACCAGCCGGAGTCAGCAAATCTAAAGTCTAAAAATTCGAAATCCAAAATCACACAATGGCAAAAGCTACCGGAAAGAAAAAAGTTTTTCGTAAGAAAGAGAAAAAGAATGTGCCCGTGGGTATCGCGCACGTGGCCGCATCTTTCAATAACACGATGATCTCAATTACCGACCTCGAGGGTAATCTCATCGCTCAATCATCGGCAGGCGCGCGCGGGTTTAGAGGTTCGCGCAAGGGGACTCCTTTTGCTGCGCAGCAGGCCGCTTACGAAGCCGCGAAGAAAGCCCATGAGGCCGGGATGCAGCAGTGTGAGGTTCGCGTTAAGGGACCTGGCGGCGGCCGCGAATCCGCGATCCGGGCGATTGCTAATGCCGGGATTAGAGTGGTAACGATTCGCGATACGACGCCCATTCCACACAATGGTTGTCGCCCACCCAAGCGGCGAAGAGTTTAGTTAGTTTTGAACGTTGGTTTTTGAGTTCTGTGATCTGAAATTTTAGATTGCGGATTTAGAGACATTAAATAACCTAAAGGATGAAGGGCCAGCGTCAGATTCGGAACTTGGATTTCAGATCGAAGAAGTTCAGATTTGAAGTTTGAGATCACGGAATTTGAGATGTGAAATTGCACGGCCTGTAAACTTTTCCGTCGAATTTAGACTGGAGGCAGAAAACAGTTGGCTAGGTATAGAGATGCGGTGTGCCGCTTATGCCGCCGCGAGGGCGCAAAGCTTTTTCTAAAAGGTGACAGATGCTACAAGCCTTCTTGTCCGATTGAAAAGCGCGGTACACAACCGCCCGGACAACATGGCAACTCGATGCGTCGCGGCAAGGCGCTGGTCGGCTATGGCCAGCAGTTGCGCGAAAAGCAGAAGGTCAAGCGTATCTACTTCATCCTTGAAGGACAGTTCCGGAACTATTTCGAACGCGCGGCGCGCATGAAGGGAATCACAGGAGAGAATCTGTTATTCCTTCTCGAGCGGCGCCTGGATAACGCAGTCTACCGCGCAGGATTTTCAACCTCTCGCCGACAAGCACGTCAATTGGTTAATCACGGCCACGTGCTGGTCAACGGAAAAAAAGTCGATATTCCGTCATATCAAGTCAGGGCTGGCGAGGCAATCAGTATCAAAGAGGGAAGCCGAAAGAACCCGCACATCGAAGGTGCGTGGCAGACGGCCTCCGGACGCGGGCGGCCGTCCTGGATCTCTCAGGATGGTGGCGAGATGTCCGCTCGTATCAGCGGACTGCCGGCACGCGAAGATATCGACCGCTCAATAAACGAACAGCTTATCGTTGAACTTTATAGTAAGTAATCAGAACCGCGGACTGCCTTTGAATGGCAGTTCACGGGATCACGGCTTTTTCTCGAATCGGGACTTGAAACGTTATGGCTATGGATCAAAATAATCTCTGGACCGGTTTTCAGATGCCCCGTCGTCTGGCGGCGGACGCTGAGACACTCACTGAACGCTACGGCCGTTTTTCCGCGCAACCTTTCGAGCGGGGCTTCGGCACCACGGTTGGCAATTCCCTGCGACGAGCGTTGCTTTCTTCTATCGAGGGCGCCGCGGTTACCGCTGTCAAGATTGAAGGTGTTGAGCACGAGTTCTCTTCAATCAAAGGGGTTGTTGAAGACGCAACAGACGTAATTTTGAATCTCAAGCAAGTGCCGTTCAAATTACACGGCAATGAGTCGAAGACTCTTCGGATTTCAAAAGACTCCGCCGGGGAAGTCACCGCTGCGGATATTGAAGCCGATGCGGATGTGGAAGTGCTGGATCCTTCGGTGCACATTGCAACAGTTAGCGAAGGCGGCTCGTTAAGAGTTGAGATGCGTCTCAAACGTGGGCGCGGTTACGTTTCCGCCGATAGAAATTTCGACGAAGACCTTTCGCTTGGTTACATACCGATTGATTCCGTGCATACTCCCGTCAAGAAGGTCAATTACACGGTTGAAGCGGCGCGTCTCGGCCAGAATACTGAGTTTGATAAGCTCACCATCGAGGTTTGGACCGATGGCTCTGTTAAGCCTGAAGACTCAATCGGTCTGGCGGCAAAATTGATCAAGGATCACATGTCGATCTTCATCAATTTTGAAGAAGACACGGACGATTTCGCTTACTCCAAGATCGAGCGACCGCCACTGCCGCGTAACGATCAACTGGATCGCTCGGTTGACGAGCTGGAGCTCTCCGTTCGCTCTTACAACTGTTTGAAGAATGCCGATATCCGGACAATTCGCGATTTGGTCCAGCGCAGTGAACGCGAAATGCTGGCCACTAAGAATTTCGGCAAAAAGTCGCTCAACGAAATCAAAGAAATCCTGAACGGGATGGGCCTGGATTTTGGAATGGAGTTTGACGAGCAGGGAAATCCGATCCCAGGAACCGGTGGCCGCGACGGGGCCGATCTCAGCGACTTCGCCGACGAAGAATAGGAAGTAACTTTCGGCGCTGCGGCGCTATCACCCGGATGATTACTGACACGACGAGTTTTTAGAGTCATGCGACACCAAAAAGCCCATCGCAAACTTGGTCGAACAAGCGAACATCGCATGTCAATGCTTCGCAATCTGGCGGTCTCGCTGATTAATTCTCGTGAGGAGCGCATTGTCACGACGCTGCCGAAAGCAAAAGAACTAAGGCCTTTTGTCGAGCGCGCGATCACACTTTCTCGCCGCGCAAATGGTCTCGAAGACGATGATACAGGTGCGCGCGCGTTGCACTTGCGTCGCCAGGCAGCAGGATTCTTTCATGCCGGCAACATGCAACAAGCCGCATTGACCGGAAGGCGCGGGCAGTTGCGCCTGCCGCGAACTGCCGGCGTCGCTGCGCTGAGACGTTTATTTGACGAACTTGGAGAGCGCTACAAGGATCGACCCGGCGGCTACACCAGGATTCTCAAACTCGGGCGCCGAGCCGGCGACAACGCCGAACTGGCCATAATTGAGTTGGTCGACAATCAAGCCGAGCGCGAAGCTCTCGAAGCGGCGAAAAAGCGAAAGGCAGTCGGCTCAAAAAAGAAGAAGTCTGAGACGAAGGGCACAAGTGCTGCTGGACGAGATCGCTTGGCACCAAAAGAAGCGGATACAACAACAAAGGCCGCCGGCAAGGCTGAAACGAAAAAGGTGTCAGAAGAAATTTCGAGCCCTGCTTCTGCCGAGACCCTAAGTGAGACTTCGACCCCTGAGCCTGAATCCGACGAAGGCGAAGAGAAATAGGCTTCAAACGTTTCCTCAATGCCGAAATGCTGACTTTAGCACTCGGCTGAAATGCCCCAATTGACGATCGGAAACAGTATCCCGAGTCTTTTGGGGCGCAACACTTTGATAGGGTGAAGGAGTTTAGTGCGATAGCAATGGCGCAAAGAAAATGAACGATCACGCGACTCAAAGGGCAGAGGGCGAACTTCAACTTGAAAGCGAAGGCGAAGTTTCAATTGAACCCATACGCGGTCGGCGCCGGCGTAGATCGATTGCGGCTGAAACGTCTGTCAATATGGATGAGTTGCGTGAGCTGATTCAGTTAATTCGTGAGCACGAATTTACGGAGTTTGAGCTCGAACGCGAGGGCTTTCGCGTGCATTTTCGGCGCGGAGCCGAAATCACTGAGGCCGTCGCTGGTGGTCTTAATTTGACTCCAGGCTCTTCGGAATCGGCGACGAGTAGCGGTGCAGGCGTCGAAACCAAAATCTCACCTTCCTCCGCACCAGTCCATCCCGGCGCGAAAGCCCAGACGGAGGCCTCTGAAGATCAGGATCTTTACATCATTCCCTCGCCAATCGTTGGAACCTTTTATCGCGCGTCTTCGCCTAACGCCGAGCCGTTTGTGAAAATTGGTGGCCGCGTCGAGCCCGAGACCGTGGTTTGCATTATCGAGGCAATGAAGTTGATGAATGAGATTCAGGCCGATACTACTGGCGAAGTCGCAAAGATCTACGTTGAAAATGGACAGCCGGTTGAGTATGGCCAGCCCCTATTCGGAATTAAGAAGTAACTCGAACGTCCAATGTCCAAAGTCCGGCGTCCGATAGGACGAAACGGCGTTGGAAACTGGACGTTGAATTTTTGAGCCAAAGATGACGCCGGAAATCAGAAAGTTTAAGAAAATACTAATCGCTAATCGCGGTGAGATTGCCTGTCGCATTATTTGGACGTGCAAAGAGATGGGCATCCGCACCGTCGCCGTTCACAGCGACGTCGATCGCGATTCTCTTCATGTGCGCTTTGCCGATGAGGCGGCATGCATTGGTCCGGCGCCTTCCGCTCAGAGCTACCTGAACATTCCGGCGATCATTAGCACAGCAGAGATTTTTAACGTCGACGCGATACATCCCGGTTACGGCTTCCTGGCCGAGTCGTCCTACTTTGCTGAGATTTGTGCCGCTTGCAATATCAAGTTCATTGGCCCGCCTGCCGACATAATTCGTTTGATGGGTGACAAGGTCGAAGCCCGTCGCACGATGGCAGAAGCCGGCTTGCCGGTGCTACCCGGTAGTCCGGAGCCTGTAACTTCCGAGATCGAGGGTTTGCACCTGGCGCGCGAGATTGGATTTCCGGTGATCGTCAAAGCGTCCGCCGGAGGCGGCGGACGCGGCATGCGTATTGTTCAGTCCGAAGATGAACTGGGAAAAGCACTCGAGACCGCATCGACTGAGGCAGCCGCGGCATTCAAAGATGGCAGCGTCTACATTGAACGCTATGTTCAGAACCCGCGCCACATCGAGATTCAGGTTTTGGCCGACGAATACGGCGACTGCATTCATCTCGGCGAGCGCGAGTGTTCAATCCAGAGGCGCCACCAGAAGTTGTTAGAAGAGGCACCCTCGCCTGTTCTGTCGCCGGAGTTGCGTAATCAAATGGGGGACGCAGCAGTTGCGGCGTGCAAAAGGCTGGGGTACGCAAGCGCGGGTACAGTGGAGTTTCTGCTCGACAAGGACAACAAGTTTTACTTTATGGAGATGAACACGCGTATCCAAGTCGAGCACGCGGTAACGGAAATGGTGACGCTGGCTGACATTGTGCGGAATCAGATTAGGATTGCCGAGGGCGAACGTCTTGGCTATACGCAAGACGATCTGCTGATCGTGGGCCACGCGATTGAGTGTCGTATTAATGCCGAGAACCCCGAGACTTTTGCGCCGTCACCGGGATTGATTACTGCCTTCAACCTGCCTGGCGGGCCGGGCGTTCGCGTTGACACTTATGTGTACGCGGGCTACAGCGTTCCACCTTTTTACGATTCAATGATCGCGAAAGTAATCACGCATGCGCGCACGCGAGATTTGGCTATCGCGCGCATGAAACGAGCGCTGGAGGCGATGGTTATAGAAGGGATCAAAACGACGATCCCATTGCACCTTAAGATCATGGACGATCCGAAGTTTAAGGCGGGCGACATCTCTACCAGCTTCATGGAGTATTTTTTAACGCAAAACGGGGCGAAAGTGCCGAAAGCACAAAGCGGAGTCGGGGCTCTCGTGAGGTAAGCGTGAGCGGTTGCCGTTTGCGAGTAAGATGCCTATAATAAACGACTTTTCGATAGCCACGTGGCGACTCTGAGAGGGTAAAGAGATGGCATACGCAGTTATTAGGACCGGCGGGAAACAATTTGTGGTGGAAAAGGGCAGCACGATTCGCATCCCTTCAATTGAGGCGGAAGCCGGCAAATCAATTGAGCTTGATGCTCTTTTGTCCGGTGAGGGCCCGGATGCGCCCGTGGGCGGCGCGGCTAAAGTTTCAGCAACCGTGGTTGATCACGGTCGCGGCACCAAGATCGTAGTTTTCAAGAAGAAACGTCGTAAGCACTATAAGCGCAAGCAAGGCCACCGCCAGGGATACACAACGATAACAATTGATTCGATTGGATAACTAGAAACAGTGATGAGTAATGAGTGATGAGTGAAAAGCAGTAATACAAAAACACGTCTTCTCACCCTTCACTTTGCACCTTTCAGTTTGGAGTAGACAATGGCACACAAAAAGGGAGTTGGCTCATCGCGGAACGGCCGCGATTCTAATTCGCAACGACTAGGTCTGAAGAAATTTGGCGGCCAGAGCGTGCTAGGTGGCAACATTCTGGCCCGGCAACGAGGAACGAAATGGAAGCCCGGAAAAAACGTCGGCCGTGGCAAGGACGATACGCTGTTTGCGCTGGTGTCCGGCGTAGTGAAGTTTGAAGACAAAGGTCGCACGGGAAAATTCATTAGCGTTTATCCACAGGAGCAGGCGCCTTCAACATAGGCCGTGCAAACGAAACACCGCTATCACGCGACGCCTGAGCCAAGTCATAGACTTAGCGCTGGGCGTCGCTTTCGATTTAGATGTTTATTGATCGTGTCAAGATTCGGGTGCAGGGGGGCAGGGGCGGCAATGGCGTAACGGCTTTTCGTCGAGA
>DASWDX010000160.1:0-6874 GCA_036395055.1 Pyrinomonadaceae bacterium
TAATTATCCGACAATCCGAAAATGCAGTTTAGACTTCAAACTCTGCTTCGTCGGCGATAAAACGGCTCAGAATAGAGGTAAGTTTTCGTTCTCAATTTGGATCAATAGTTGACGCGAGTGACAAATTACGCTGAAACCAAGTATCTTGTCACTCAACACACTTTTCACAGATCAGTTGTAGTAGTTAATTAAGGGGAGAAACATGCCAAACCGTATCGCCGCGATTCAAACCAACAATGGCACGATCAAATTTGAACTTTTGGAATCCGATGCGCCAAAGACAAGCGAGAATTTCATAACTCTCGCTGAACGTGGCTATTACGACGGCGTGATCTTTCATCGCGTTATAAAAGGCTTCATGATCCAGGGCGGTGATCCGACCGGTACTGGACGAGGTGGCGAATCAGCGTGGGGTGGGCGCTTCAAGGATGAGATCGATAGTTCCTCAGCGCTCTACCAACGAGGTTACAAAAAAGGGACCGTGGCCATGGCCAACGCCGGTCCAAACACCAACGGCTCGCAGTTTTTTATCATGCATGCCGATTATCCCTTGCCGCCAAACTACACTATCTTTGGACGCGTGACTGACGGCCTGGACGTGGTGGATTCAATTGCCACCAGCCAGACTGATCGCAGCGATCGGCCCGTTTCGGAAGTTAAGATTGAGAAAGTGACGATCGAAGAATAGGCAGGCGAGCGATGCTCAATTTGGTTTTCTCTTATTAACGCTTTGTCACACCTCACTGAAGCGAGTTGTTAATGAAATGGTTTCCGACTTAATTCCGGTCGTCCTTTGCTCCTACCGTGCGAGTCACGTGTGCTGAATTTCGAATTGCTTCAAATACAAAGCTTTTCGCGGCGCTGACAGAATCTTCCAAAGTCTTTTCTTGTCCCAGCCCAGCAGCGATCGCAGCAGACAAAATGCAGCCCGTTCCGCGTAGCGCGGCACCGCTGACGCGCTTCTCTCGAAACACGGTTACCTTTCCATCATTGTCAAGCACATCAATAGCTTCGTCAGATTCGTCTGGCGTTTGGTCAGTTCCTGATTCCTGGTCGCTGCATTCTGCGTTTGAGCCCTCGCTGATGGTCGGGCTTCCCCCTTCCTGCCCTTTCCCTCCTGCCTCCTGCCGCCTGCCTCCTGCCTCCTGCTTTTTGAGGTGTCCTCCCTTAATTAAGACCGCGCGCGCGCCCAGCTCGCGAATAATCGTCGCAGCCCGGCGCATATCACCTTCCGACGTGATCGTAATTCCAGTTAGTGTTTCCGCTTCCGGAATGTTTGGCGTTAGCAGTTGGGCCAGCGGCAGCAACTCCTCAACGTAAGCATCCAGGGCGCCTTCGTCCATGAGCTCATGGCCTGAAGACGACATCATCACAGGGTCGAGTACCGGTCGCGGCAAATCATTCTCTCCAAACAGGCGCGCCACTTCCCAAACTACCGCGCGCGTCGGCAACATGCCGATCTTCGCACAAGCAAATGTGCTTTCATCCAATAGGGGCAGCACTTGTGCGCGGACAGCTTCACCTGTCTGATGTGACGCGCCGAAAACACGTGCAGTGTTTTGAAACGTGATCGAAGTGATCGCGGCGGACGTTTGGAATCCGAAGGCTGCAAATGTTCTCACGTCAGCCAGAACGCCGGCGCCGCCGGACGGATCGAAGCCCGCAATCGTCAACGCGTTTGGACGTCGGTGAAACGAAGTTTCTGGGGAAGACATTTTAGAAATTCAGGCCCTAAGCGCCCGCGCGGTCATGTACCTTTTCAAACTCTTCGCGGACTTCGCTTACAACTTTTTCGAGCCGGTTAGGATCACTGAGCATCCTGATGGCGGCAATCCCCTGGGCGCCGGCCTTAATGCAGGCCGCGACGTTGCTGATCGTCAGTCCGCCCAATGCCAGTACGGGGAATGGCGAGAGCTCCGCGCAAGTTTTTTCGAGCGTCGCCGGACCCAGCGGCTCGCCATATCCACTTTTGGAAAGAGTTTCGAAGATGGGACCGAAGACAACGAAGTCAGCTCCGCTGTCACGAGCGCAGTCACCTTCTGCGGCTGAATGAGTGGACACGCCGATCAGAAACTCAGCGCCAAACGTGTGGCGCACAACATCGGTCGGCAAAGAAGACGTCGTTAGGTGAACGCCATCTGCGCCCGCCGCAGCGGCAATGTCGGCACGATCGTTTATGAGTAGCCGCGTTGCGCTTCCTCTGGTCATGGCGACAGCCTTCGCCGAGAGCTGGAAAAGCACGCCCGCGCTCAAATTTTTTTCGCGGATCTGAACCAGATCAATTCCGGCGGCGGCGGCGGCCTGAACTATCCGGAGGACACTTGCGAAGTCTTCAGTTGCCGGCGTTGTCCGGGCGGTCGTCTGGCCGCGCGTGATGAGATACAGAAGTGGACGCTGTAGCGTTTGTGGCTCTTCTGGCCTTGCTGGCGTTTGTAACTGGGGCGACATCTTTCTTAGAGCCGTTCTGGACGTCAGTACTTTGTTCGAGCGTTCGCACAGTTTGTCTAAAGTGGAAAATTTCCCAGAAGGCAATTCCAATATTCAGGATGCCGACGCCGGAAACTGCTCCACGCATCCATCCCGAAGCGACAACCGTCTGCAACGCATGCAAGCCGGTTTTGCGCGCGGCATACAGCAGGAAATAATTGTTGCCCCAGTCGCTGAGGCCGAGCGTGCCTTGCGGAATCCACGGCAACAGCGTTAGCACAAGGCCAATCTCCAGGCAGAGAATAATATAGAAAATGACGCTTAGCTTGGCCGACATAATGAAGAAGTAAATCTTAAATCGTGAATCGTAAATGGTAAGAACAAGCCGTTCGACTATTTACCATTTACGATTCATGATTCACTATTTACGTCCATCTCGTTTTCTTCTTTTGGATCTCGGCCCGAGCCTGAAGCTTTTCGAGCCTTCCGGAAATATCGCGATAACTGACATCAACCCCATACACTTCCGTCAACACGGCGATGGCGTTCGGCAGATCATCCATCTCTTCATAGGCGCAGCCGAGTTCATATTGCAGGGCCTTGTTTTCTTCGGCGGTTCGTCCCGGAACGTCAAGGCCTTGCTTGAACCAAAGCACCGCCGCTCGCGGCATCTCCTTTTGTACGAAACAGTGGCCCAACATGTTACAGCATTGAAAGAATCGGCGTGTATCATCCGCAGATCCGGTCAATCCAGCGGCTATCTGAAACTCGCGGATGGCCTCGTCCAAAAGATCCATCTCCTTGTAGGCGGTAGCCATGTTGTAGTGTGTTTCGAAGTCTTCGGTAGCTAGCGCACTTTCTTCTTCCGCCTCCATGCGAAACTCTTCAAAGATCTCGGCCAGGCCGGAATCAATACCGCTGCTAACCGAAGTCTGACTTGGAACGACCAGCGGCTGCTCGATCTCTACATCGCCAAAACCAAAGTCTGCCACCGATCCCGCTTCACCGCTCGAACTCGAAACACTTGCCAGCGATTCGGGAGCGGTTTGAGCATGATCTGCCTTGGCGCCGGATTTTTCAGCCTTGAGCCTTTCGCGGCGAGCGTCGATTTCTGGCTGGGAACCAAACTGGCGTTCAAGCAATTCCAGCGTATCGAAGGCAATGTCGGAATAGCCCTGCGTGATATAAAAATCCACGCTCTCAAGCTCCTGGCGCATTATTGCCTCAGTTTTTGCAGGACTGTCCGCTTCCTGACTGACTGACTGCTCCGTTGCCGTCTGTGCTGTTTCGGTAGCGTATTCAAACCCTTGAGCAAACGGGTCTGCCGAGGTTGGGTCGTTGAAAACATTGACCTCCCGGTCGCCTTCAGGATCGTTAAGATCCGCAAAAGAAACTTGCGCGCGGGGAGGTTCCTCGCTTACAGAGTTCCATTCGAATTCCGATGCTTCGCCGGTTATTACTGCCTGTATTCCAGGATCTGTTTCTCCGACAATGGCAAAGCTTTCGAAAACAGGAAGGCCAGCTGACGATCCGTCGTCCAAGATGTTTGTAGCATCAACGCCTTCCTCCAGGGAACCTCCAAGCATATTCAAGCGGTCTACATAACGTTGCTCGTCCGGAACCAGACGCACGAGTTGAGTTAGTGCGTACCGTTCGTCATCAGCCAGGCCTGCGGCTTCGGCAGACTCGGCCAGGCGCTCGAGCGTAGCGCGCAGTTTCTCCATGTCGCGCTGCCACCAGTGGATTCTTGCAAGCAGGCGCAGGCAGGCTACATGTTCGGGATCACGCGCAAGCAGTTCATTAACCAGTTCGAGCAAATCATTTTCTTCGCGTCCCGCCAGCATCGGTTCAATCACAATGCCGAGGATTCTCGCGACCTCAGCTTCTTGCCCCAGTTTCAGATACACCCGGGCGACTTCAATATAGCGGCGATAATTTGATGCATCCTGCGACATCAGCATCGCCGTAGCGCGCTCGGCGCCTATCGCGTCTTCAGCCTCGATGTAGGCTTGTGCAAGCATCGAAACAAGCTCGGAATCGTCAGGACTGCCGGCTACAGCTCTTTCCAAAAGCTCCGCTGCGTCATCTGCCGAGCCCAGCGCCACGTGAGCCGAAACTAAACCCTTGAGCGCTATGCGATCGTGCGGGCGAAGCTCGAGTGCTTTCGAGTAGGCATCAAGAGATTTCTCAAACTGAACATTCTCAAACAGACGATTTGCTGCTTCCCGGTAGGCTTTGGCGGCCTCTGCAGGCATGTTCTCCTTGAGATAACCTGCAGCAAGCTTCAGTCGGATGTCAGTGTTGTGAGGATCGAGGTCGGCAATCTTGTGGAGCACCTCCAGAGTTTGCCTACTCTCGCCCGCCCGCGTGTAAGCATCGGCAACGACCAGATACTGTTCCCGCGCATCTGCGATTAGTCCCTGCGCTGAATAAAGTTCAGCAAGCTGCTTTGCGGTGGCCGGGTCGCGAGGCTTGAGCTTCTCGATCTTCCGGTACATCGCAATGGCTTTAAGCCTGAAGTCCTGTTCGCGATAGTGTTCGGCTATCCGCAGGAAGCAGGAAGCCGCCTCTTCTTTCTCTCCCGCGCGCGCCAAAAGATCTCCCAGCATATTGAGAGTGGTGAGATCATCACCATCGTGAGCGATGATTTGACGATACTCTTTAATGGCGGCGTTGATTTTTCCCTGCGAGAGGAATTTCTCAGCGGCCTTGATGACCTTAGCTTTTTCGAAAGCCATTAGAGCTATTATGTATCACTGAATATGGCGGCGGAGTCAAACGTACCGATGGGTTCGAAAACCAGCAGGAACGAATGCAGCATTTTTTGAGATTGTCCGTTTCCTACTGGAAACAGCCACAAGCTACGCTAACATGCGTAAAATATAGCTGTCAACGCACTCATTTTTGCGCTTCGCGGTACCATTTCATCTTACTTTTTTTAGCGCCGTCACTCCAGCGCGGTGAGTCGACACACTCGACCGAAGCCGAACCTGTTTGAAAAGTTTTCCAGTTTCAACGCCTTACAATGATTAGCGGGCTGAAGCCATATTGCTACTAATACACGGCTAATGATCCAAGCCGCATCATTTGGTTGCCGGGGAAAAGTTAACTGATCACACTACCGACTCAATTGAGCAGCCAGCCAAACCAACCTCGAGGCGAATCAAGGCGCGAACCATGGTCACGTCTGGGTCAACGGGCGGCGACTACCGGATTCTTTCTTTATTCCGCTTTCGCGCCCCACTCAATCGCTGCCGCCGAAATCTCATTGGCTATTGTCGGCGCTGGATGGCTGCTACGCACACTCGCAAGCAGAAATTCAGGATGTCGCCGAACATCTTTCGATTTACCAATCTGGCTCTTCTTTCTATGGACTGTGCTCTCGTCTCTCCTTTCACAGGAACCGCGCATCAGCGTCGCCAAAATTCAATCAACCTGCGTCATCTTTCTTTTCTATCTAACGCAGGCCATCGTGACAAGACGAACTGCAGTACTGCTCGTCGCCGTGATGATCCTGTCAGGCGCGGCGGGAACAGTTTACAGCATCTACGATATAGCCCGGGGTCGTGGTGTTCTTATCGAGTCCGTAGCGCGGGAAAGTCCTTTGCAGCCGCTACACATTCGCGAGGGCGATGCTATCTGGAGAATTGATGGCCGACGAGTTTATTCGGTTGCCGATATGGATCAGGTAATAAAAAACTCGCCGGATCAGACTAACCTCAACGTCAGTGTGATCTCCCAGGGCGAACACCTCGAACGCGCGGGTCTAATAGTGACAAACGCCATTAGGAAACAACCATCACCTTCGGGAATTGTCGGTAGCAATCCAACACATCGATTTCGCGCTTCCGGTTGGACTCGCCACTACGAGACCTATTCGGAAATTCTTCAGATTCTCGCGCAGCTTGCGCTTGGATTGGCGCTGGCGAACTTCAAAAACCATGGTCTGAATCTTCGTTCGAAATTGGCTGCGACCGCATTCGCGCTACTTGCTCTGGGCATCGCTCTGACGGCTATGCGAACCGTGCTGGTGGCGTTGGCCATTGGCGTTTGTATGATTAGTATGCGCACGTTGGGAAGAAGAGCCAGGGTACTTAGCCTCGCGGGCATTTGTTTGTTGCTCGCTGTTGGTGCTTTTGTTGTTTACCAGGCACGCGCGCAACGTGCTTTGTCACTGCAGGACCCCAGTTCCTCATTGCGCCTGGAGGTGGCAAAAGTTGGACTCTCGCGCATGATGCTTCATCCAGTGTTTGGACACGGCATGGACGCGATGCACGTGCATTGGACCGAGTGGGGCTTCCCCGGAACGGACATGCTTCATCTGCATTCGACTCCGCTGCAATTGGCGTTTGATCGAGGCTTGCCGGCCCTCTTTTTCTGGCTCTGGATCATGTGGATATTCTGGCGCACGGCTTCGCGCGGCGAAAAATTACTGCGCGATTCAAGC
>DASWDX010000161.1:0-10754 GCA_036395055.1 Pyrinomonadaceae bacterium
CACCGGCACTGACTGTTGATGAAAATGGCAGACGAAGTCGAAACTGCGAGCCGGGATTTCTTCCGCCTTAAATGCTTCCAGCCGGCGTTGCAGCTCTGCAACATTTGTGAAGGCGAGTACCTCATTGAAAAAGTCGCGACCCTTGATATCTTTTTCGGCGCCCACCCAGCTATTTGATTCCTCAAAACTCGAATAGATTACCGTGCCATCATCATCGAGTTCGAAGATTCCCAGTGACTCTTCCTGATCCGAAAACTTAACTGACATGGTTCCCTCGTTCGTTTACGTTTGTCTAACTCGGTAAATTACGCGTTAGAGGCCATGCGCCGCTCAATCAACCGCACCATTTGATCCAGATCAATGGGCTTAATGAGGTAATCATCGCAACCCGCTTCCCGGACAGCCTTTTGCGGCGCCGGTTCAGCGCGTCCCGAAAGAAAAATTATGGGCACGTTGCACGTGGTTTTATTTGCCCTGATAAGTCGCAGAGCAGTAAGACCGTCGAGGATTGGCAAACTGAAATCCATCAATACAAGGTCTGGACGTTCTCGCTCCGTCAGCACCACCGCCTCTTCGCCATCGGCAGCCTCAAGGACATAGAAGCGATTCATTTCCAGGATCGTTTTCAGCATTAACCGGGTGTCTTCGTGATCATCAGCGATCAGTACGCTTCGCCCGCGTTCTTCTATCGCGGAGTTTGTAGCAGCTGCCGCGGAGCTAACAGTGTTGATGTTGGGGGAACTGCACATGGGGAACAATACCAACGATAAATAGATGTGCTCGCTGGAGGCGAAAGTGGCGGATGGCGTTTCGTCACACCCACCTAGCGAGCAAGTCCAGAAATTAGGATGGGATTATTGATAGTAAGAAAATCCCACGCTTCACTTAATTTCTGCCCTTTCGCAGGGCGAAGCCCAGCGGCTACGAAAGAACGAGTCGGGATTCCTCCTGTCCGGTAGTGCAAATGAGGCTTGACTTATCGCACGCAGCGATTACGGTTGCCTATCAGGAAGGTAGGAATAATGATTAGGGAGACTCCCTATGATTGAAATGGCCCGGCGAGAAGAATGGACCTCGGAAAGAATAGAAAAACAATAATCCACCGTCAACGGGGCGGATCTGCTTCAATACTGTTTGTAGGTGTGACTGACGTCAGACCCACAAATCAACCAAGAGCAACGCGATCCCGGAATTAGTTACCCGCGGCTTTCCGTAATACTGATCCCTGTAACTCGGGAATGCCGTTGGAGTCCTGGTAGACTTGTAAATCGCTGACGACGTCGTTCACTCCGCGCACATCACGAACAGCTGCGATCAATGCCGGCAACTCGTTTACCAGAGCCTTCCCGCTCAAGACGACTATGCCATTGCGAGCGGTCACTTCAATTGCGCCGTCATGTGCCACAACATGACCCATAGCCGCCTTCACACGGTCTACAAGCACGTCGTTAGGAATGTCATCTTCTGTCAATCGCGCTCTTGTCTCCGCCATTAATCCCTTTACTCGATTACTTAGATCTCGCGACATTTTTCCGGCCTCATCCGCTGCTTTATTAGTAAGGTGCCGGGCTTTATCCTTCATCAGTGCGCGCCTTCTTCGGCCCCGATCCGGGTCCAGCACGTACATTAAAGCGGCGCCAATTCCTATTCCGCTCAATAGAGTAAGTCCCTTCTGCATAACACCTCCTGACTCTAAAAATGAGAGTGGTTCTTCATTCCACCCTACCGGCAAAGTAATACTTTTCTTTGACGCAAGCATTTTTAATTTGTTACCTGCGTTCCTGCCGTCGGTCGCAATCGGCCACCCCTAATCACCGCGCAATCTCGCCGTCGGTTTCAAAAACATGGCAATTCATTCAACATTTCGCCCGGAAGGTGGTTAGCCTTCCTTTTTATTCGCTGGCAATATCACGGTTATTTTATGAGTAGCCTCATAATTCAAACTCGACCCCCGGGTACCCCTCGTCATTAACGAACGTTTTGAAAATCGAAGGGAGATTATGAAGTGCCACAGCAGATCGACACGGAAGCCAAAGTCGCCAAACTGCAACTAGCGGCCGATATCAGCCTAAAGGGAATTGGACAACCTTCTTTGTTTAGCCGCCCGGAATGCCATGGAGTGCTGTGAAGCGAGAGTTTGAATTTGACGTTGGTTGAGTTTGCGAAAGCGCGTATGAAAGCGGAAGCGTTTCTAATTACTCCCGAGCCAACCCTGCAAAACGGCGTAGCGAACGATATCAATCCGGCTGCGCAGATCCAGCTTCTTCATTGAATTCGCTTTGTGTGCTTCGACGGTTTTGACACTGAGCTTCAGGCGTGAAGCAATTTCTTTGTTGCTATAGCCCCAGGCAATCGCTTTGAGTACTTCCAACTCGCGTTCCGAAACGTTGGCGGAGGCGGATTTTTTTATCGCTCGTCCCACGTACGCGTCCATAACTTTTGCGGTCAATGCCGGATCCAGGTAATTGTTTCCGTAAGCGATCTCGCGAATCGCGCGCAATAACTCAGTGGACGGGCTTTGCTTAAGTACATATCCCGATGCGCCGGCTCGCAGCATTTCCTGAAGATAAGCGCCGTCGTTATGCCGTGTGAGAGCAAGTATTTTTACTTCCGGACAACACTCGCGCAAAAGCTTGGTTGCTTTGAGTCCGCTCATCCTGGGCATCGATACGTCCATCAGGACCACGTCCGGTAATAAGCGTTTTGCTGATTCGACAGCCGCGTTGCCGTCAGCAACTTCACCGACGATCTCCACATCGCTCTGCGATTCCAGAATGAGTTTCAGACCCTCACGTACGGTCTCATGATCTTCCGCGATGAGCACGCGTAGCTTACTCATTTTCGGTTAACTTTCTCCTCCCCCGACAACGAGGGGAACACGAACATAAATCGTGGTGCCGACTTTCGGGGGACCAGATTCAATTTCAATACTACCATCCAGCAACGCCGTGCGTTCGCGCATACCGAGCAAACCCCACTGTCCATCACTCTCGCGCGCGCTCGCTGCATCAAACCCGACGCCGTCGTCTTCGACTATTAACACCACCTGGTGATCACGGCGCTCGAGTAGAATCTCGGCATGCGTGCATTGGGAATGCTTAGCACAATTGTTCAACGCTTCCTGAGCGATTCGATAGAGATTAGTCTCAATCCGCGGATCGAAGCGTTGGCCCAAACTAGTGGCCTGAAACTCCGCTGGAATACCAAAGTGTTCCGACCATTGCTTTACATAATTCGACAAAGCTGCCGGCAGACCAAGATCGTCAAGAGCAACGGGACGTAACTGCCAGGCGAGAAAGTCGACATCCAAATCAAGCTGCCCGACTATTCGCTGCAATCCGTCAACCGTAGCACTCAACTGTTTGCTATTCTCGGCTTCGACTTTGAGCGATTCCAGCTTCAAACTTAGCGCGGTCAACTGCTGGCCTAACTGATCATGCAGGTCGCGCGCAAAACGACGCCGTTCATCTTCCTGAGCAGTAACCAATTGGCTAAGTAATTCTATCCGCGCCTCCTCAACTCGCCGGCGTTCAGCGACCTCATTTCGCAAAGCTTCGTTGGCGCCCTCGAGCTCCCTGGTGCGTTCTTCGACCCTTGATTCCAGTTCTTGTCTTGCTTTCTGAAGGTCTTCTCTCGCCCTACTGAGTTCGGTGACGTCCACCAGGGTCATGATGAGGCCTTCAATTCTGTTCTTCGTTGTCCGATACGGTGCGATCCGCATCAAGTAAGACTCGCTGCCCGTTGTTTTAACTTCGCGTTCGATCGTCTCTAATTTCTGTAGCACGCTCTGCATATCGGAGAGGAAGTTTGTGTCTTTTAACCTGCAGGTGATGTCCAGCAACGGGCGTCCGATATCCGTAGGTATCAGGTTAAAAGTTTGCTGAGCACTGGGCGTAAACAGCCTTACTTTAAACGTCCGATCGAGAAAGATGGTGCCGATATTGGTGGAATTCATCAGGTTCTGGAAGTTGTTATTAGCCAGGCTCAGCTCTTCAATCTTTATCTCCAGTTCCTGATTCACCGTCGTTAACTCTTCGTTAATAGACTGCAATTCTTCCTTGCTCGTCTCCAATTCTTCGGCCGTCGAACGTAACTCTTCATTCATCGCCTGGAGTTCTTCGTTTGAGGCTCGCAACTCCTCCTGCTGAATCTCGTATTGCTCGACTGTCGCGCGAAGCTGCTCTTTGGAATGCACCAGCTCTTCTTCGAGCAGGTGCGCAAGCGGCTGCTCAGACCTGGAGACTTCTTCGATAACCTCCGTATGCTCAGTGGCCTCTTCAAAGAGCACGAGAATAAAGCCGCGCGTGGCGTCCTCCTCGCGCAAGACCGGCCGAACAATGATGTTTAGTGTTTGAACCCCGTCGTCGGTGGTGACTTTGAGACCAGACGCCGCGACGTTAGTACGATCGTGTACGGCCTGGTAAAGCGCAGTCCGCAATTCCAGCCGCAACTCAGGCCGCACGATCTTGAGCAGGTTGTGGGAGGGCTCACCTCCGCCCATTCGCAAGTAACGTCCCGCACGTTGCGTTAAGTGAACAATGTCGTAATCTTCGTTCACGATAACGCTTGGCGGCGCATACTCTTCCAGTAAGCGTTGATGCAGGTCGGCGTAAGACAAGCGTTCAGTGGCACCCGTTTCTTCAGGAGTCTTCTCCCTTTCGGCCAGCGTCAGGGAAGCGGGTCTAAAGGGAGTCTCGGGAATAGGGAAAGCGCGCGGAGGTACCGGCCGGCTGCGGAATATACGATGCTGCTTGTCCTCGACAACAAAAAGATCGCCGGCAACCTCGATCGATTCCGAGGCTCCCAGAAAGAGATAGCATGACGGATCGAGAGCGAAGTGCAGTATTTCAAGGACTTTGTTCTGGGCGGTGCGGTTGAGATAGATAAGCAGGTTGCGACAGGAGATGAGGTTCAAATGCGAAAACGGAGGGTCCTTCAACACGTTATGGACCGCGAAAAGTATCGCCTCTCTCAACTCCCGGCGCACCCGATAACCATTTGAATCACGTGTAAAGAAGCGACGCAGTCTTTCCGGCGAAACATCCGCGACCTCGGCATCTTTATAAAAACCTTCACGCGCTATCTGAACAGCATCCTTATCCAGATCGGTGGCGAATACTTGTAGATTGGGAGCCCATCCCTCATTCGACATGTACTCAGAAAGCAAAATTGCGATGGAGTAGGCTTCCTCGCCGGTGGCGCACCCGGCGACCCAAACACGGACGGGATCATCCGGATTCCTGGCTGCAAAGATTTTCGGAATGACCTGGCTCGCCAGAGCCTCTATTGATTCCGGATCGCGGAAAAAGTTTGTCACGCTGATCAGGAGATCCTTCATCAAAGCGTTGGCTTCCTGCGGATGCTCTCGGAGAAAACGAGCGTAGGCAGGCAGACCAGGCATTTCGTTCAAGCCGATACGGCGGTCAATGCGGCGCAATAACGTGGCCCGCTTATAGTTGGAAAAGTCGTGACCGGTGCGCATGCGCAATTGCGTGAATAGATCAAGCAGCGCCTCTTCGTCAGTCTCCGGAACCTCCTCCGACTTTTCCGGAATCTGCACCGTACCCAGATGGTCTTTGTAGGAGAAAATCCTCGCAGGTATCTCTGCGACAGGTAGAACATAATCAATCAGACCCGTAGCAATCGCGTTATTGGGCATGTCGTCGTATTCGGCTTCTTCCGGGTCTTGCGCGAAGGCGACTCCGCTATGTTCTTTAATCCGCTTCAGCCCCATTGAGCCGTCTGCCCCGGTACCCGAAAGAATGACGGAGACACTGCATTCCTCATTTGCTTCGGCTAAGGTGCGAAAGAAGAGATCTACAGGCGAGCGCCTTTCCTGGGCGCCAATCTTGTTGGTGAGCGTCAGGTGACCGTCAGCCATCGCCAGATTCTGATCTGGTGGAATGACGTAGACGTGGTTAGGCTCAATCTTCTCGCGCTCCTTAACCTGCGTTACTGGGATGAGACTGGTGATTTGAAGAATCTCGGCCAGCTTGCTTTCGTGTTCAGGTGACATGTGCAGGATGACGACATAGGCGATGCCGCTCTCTTTGGGCACCCTCTTGAAAAATTCTTTTAACGCCTGGATGCCACCTGCTGAAGCACCGAGGCCGACTACCAGAAACTTATCATCTGACTGGTCCCTGGCAGACTGAGACTCTTTGGAGACCTTGGTTTTAGAAATGTCGTCAGTCATAACGCGATTCTCTATGTCGAGGGAATAGCGGCGTTTTGCAGCTAAGTCTGCCCAGGCCCGGCAAGCGAATTTGTGGAACTGGCACGGACGTCAGGCGGTTTCACGCCGAAGTCTAATTCAATCCGGAGTTGATGTATAGGGTCGCCACTTCAGAAGGAGATCACTATCAGAACTGGGAACCGCGTGTGAAATTGGCTACCGCATCAAATGTGCGAAGCAACCTGACATTTCGTCGCGAAGCGAGCCGCTGGTCGCTACCGCCGTAAGCCAGTAGGCCGGGATCGCTGTTAGATAAATACGGGACCGGGAGCGGTAACGACCGGGCGCCCGCCTGCGAAATTGGCTAGCGTATCAATGCGCGAAGTAACCTGAAGTTTGGTTGTGGAACGAGCACCCGGTCGCCACCGCTGCCGGTTCTGATTTTGATGGCTCCGAAGCGTGATGCAATGTTCGTGTTGAACCGAACATCGGGTCGCTATCCCTCCCGGTTCTGATTTGGCTACCTCTTCCGGTTCTGATGTTGGGCCTTCGTTTGTCAATTCCGCGTCGGCAAGCTAACCTCGAACGGGTTTGCGGGTCAGTTTGAAATTCTCATCAGCACCTGACTTCAGTCAGGTGGTCACAGGCGGCCCTCTGTTCCTAACCCTTTTTAACGGTTTCACTGGTAAACCGTTAAAATGGTTAGTCTGACATCGGCCCGATAGATCACCGCACTGAAGTGCGGTGTGAATGAGAATTTCAAACTGACTCACTACTTCGCACGGGTGAGATTATCGGTTTCAAAGGCGGCCAGATGAAATTGTCGGGCGATTGACATCCAATATCCGCGCAAGTACATCGAATTGGCTCGCCCAAAAAAGGGCGGGCCTCCCGGCCGATAAAATCCGCCTTAACAAAGGGACAAAGTCCTGTAAAGGAGCTTTTAGTGAAACGCAGTCTGTTATTACTCCTCTTAATTTCCTCGCTGTTTGTTAATCCAGCGATTTTTGCCGGACAACGATCTACTCAAAAACCGCGGCAAGCAACAGCGCCTTCACAGGCGACCGCAGTTGCCCCCGCGCCGCAGCCGCAGGCAAAGTTTGTCAATCGCCAACTTCCCAACGGACTGGAAATGATCGTGCTTGAAGATCATTCAATTCCATTGGTCACTTGCGAGCTTGCGGTAAGGAATGGGTCGTTTACGGAACCGCCTGAGTTGAACGGACTATCTCACCTGTTTGAACACATGTTCTTCAAGGCCAACCGCGCTTCGCTAAACGGCGAAACCTACCTGAATACTATCGACCAGCTCGGCATCATTTATAACGGCCAGACGCAGGAGGAGTTGGTGAACTACTACTTCACTACAACCTCACCGAATTTGCCGGTGGCCATGCGTTTCATGCGCGACGCCGTCCGCTATCCGTTATTTGACGAGCACCAGTTTGAACAAGAGCGTGAGGTAGTAATCGGCGAGCTTGATCGGCATGAGTCGAATCCATTTGGTTTTCTTGCGCTGGAGATGAATAACCGGCTTTTCTACAAGTACCCAAGCAGGAAGAATCCGGGCGGCGATAAGCAGACGGTGCGTAACGCCACTACTGCCATGATGAGGCTCATTCAAAGTCGTTACTATGTGCCGAACAATTCGGCAATTGTGGTAACCGGGGATGTGAGTCCGGAAGCAGTCTACCTGCTGGTCCAGCAACTGTTTGGTGAGTGGCCCCACCGCGAAAAAGATCCCTTCGTTGAGTTTCCCCTGGTCGAGCATCCGCCGCTGCCCAAGAGTCAAGGAGCGATCATCAAGCAACCAGTTCAAAACGTCATCATTGAGATAGGCTGGCAAGGACCGTCGATTGGCAAAGACAATCCGGCTACCTATGCCGCGGACGTTTTTTCCTTTATTCTGCGCCAACCAAATTCGCGCTTCCAACGAGCGCTGGTCGACACCGGATTGGTCAGTGGGGTGAACCTTGGCTACTATACGCAGCGCAATGTAGGACCAATCAACATCGTCGCCCAGACGACGCCTGAAAATGCCCGGGCAGCAGTGCGCGCGATTTATAATGAAGTCGCTCATTTCAACGAGCGCGACTACTACACTGACGAGCAACTGGAGACGGCGAAAGCTCTGCTGGAAGCAGACGATCTCTTCAGTCGCGAGAAACTATCGGATTACACACACACCATCAGCTTCTGGTGGGCTTCGACCGGCATTGATTACTTCCGAGGCTATCTCGGAAATCTGCGACACACCACGCGCGCGGACATCAGCCATTACGTGACGACATACATCCAGGGCAAGCCGCGTGTTGGTCTGGCATTGTTGTCGGAGGACGCGGCTAAGACTTCTCAGCTTACTCCCGAGGATCTCATTGGTGACGAGAAACGAAATGGAACGACAGCACACCGGTAACGCGATGCGCACGCCTCTCACAAGCATGCAGCAAACGAAGCAACTTAACGATGCAAGCCAGATGGAGCAAACCATGTTCGCAAGTAGGAAGACGAGTTGGTTAAGTTTGCGGGTAGCCACACTCTGCTTGTTCGTATTCTCTATTGCTGCACCCTTCGTCGCTCAGGAGGCGCCGCCCGCCGGTGTAGCGCCCCGGCCAGTAGCAGTCGGCAGGCCTTTGCTTTCCGATGCTGCCGCACTGGTCACTGAGTTTGATGTAAATGGCCTGAAGGTCCTCGCCAAACGTCGCGAGGGCAGCCAGACAGTAGTGGCTGGGCTTTTCATCAAAGGCGGATCCCGCAATATTACGGCAGCAAACGCCGGTATCGAGAACGTGATGCTTGACGTTATGTCGGAGGCAAGCGTCAGTTTTCCACGGGAGCGGCTACGCACGGAACTGTCACGCATGGGGACAGTCATTTCGTCCGGTATTAACTACGACTATTCGGCACTGTCGATGGCCTCTACGCGCGCCAATTTCGATCGCTCCTGGGAAATCTTCACAGATGTGGCGCTGCTGCCCACCTTTACCGCTGAAGATGTGGACCGCGTGCGCAACCGCATCGTGCTCTCGATCCGCGACAACACGGACACTCCTGACTCTTACTTACAAGTCCTGCAAGCCCGCATCGCTTATGCCGGCCACCCGTACATCAACGACCCGGACGGAACGGCCGAATCCGTTTCCCGGCTGTCAGCGGAAGATCTGCGTAGTTATCACAAGCAGGTGATGGAGACTTCGCGTCTGTTGCTTGTTGTCGTCGGCGATCTGAACCCGCAGGTTCTTCGCCAACGCATCGCCGCTTCGTTTGGTAAGCTGCCCCGCGGCGATTACCGCCCGGGCCCTCTTCCAGAATTGTCCTTTGCCTCATCGACAGTAGAAGTCACTGAGCGTGCTCTACCAACCACTTACGTGCAGGGAGTCTTCACTGCACCGAGCCTGGGTGCTCCCGACATTTATCCCATGCGCGTCGCCGTTTCCATTCTTCAGAATCGGCTCTTCCTCGAAATCAGAGCCAAGCGCAACCTCTCTTATGCGCCCGAAGCTTTTCTCTGGAACCAGGGCTCGAACCTGGGCGGCGTTTCCGTCAGTTCCACGGACGTCAACCAAAGCGTGCAGATCACGCTCGATGAGATAGGGCGCCTGCAGCATGAACAAATCTCGCAGGACGAATTGAAGGGCACGGTGCAGCATTACCTGACGCGCTATTATCTGGGCCAGGAGACTAATGCGGCGCAAGGCAGCGAATTGGCCCAGTCGGAATTGCTTGGCGGAGGGTGGCGAAGCTCGACAAGCTACATGGACAAACTCAGCGCAGTCACACCCGCTGATGTACAGCGTGTAGCGCAGAAGTATATGCGCAACATTCGGTTTGTGGTCCTGGGTAATCCGAAGAGCGTGGATACGAAAATCTTCACCGCACAAGCGGCTGATAGGTAAGGTCAGGAAGCGGGAGCAGGAGGCGGGAGCAGGAGGCAGGAGCAGGAGGCAGCGGTACTGACCTGCTCCTGCCTCCTGCTCCTGTCTCCTGCTGTTTACTGCTCCAGCCGCGTTTCGCTTAGGAGTCGTTCATAGAGCTTCACATCGAGTTGGCGCAAAATCTTTGCTTCGCTTAACGCCAGCCCTTCGTTCCCACTCTCAAAATACGCGACTGCGAGATTGTAATGCGTGTCAGGATCGCCGGGCCGCAGGGCAGCTGCGCGAGTGTATGAAGCGATGGCTTCGCTCATCCGTCCGGCGTAATAATAAGCGTCACCGAGCTTATTATGGATCTCTTCTGAGTCAGACCTAAGTTGTAGCGCGTGCTGGTAAGCTCGAATTGCTTCTTCATTTTTCCCCAACTTAACTTTGCAGTAACCAACCTGCACCCAGGCGTCGGCGCGCCGTGGATTTCTATTCGCCGCGGTTTCGAAATAACCAATCGCATTGTCGTAGTTGCCCAGCCAGAGAGAATCTAGTCCGGTTCTATAAGAAGATTCGGCGACATCACCCAGCCTTTCTTTCGCTGGCAGAGAGGCGATGGAGCGCAACTGCCCAGGGTTCAGTTGTTCAACTCGGGCGGCGCCAATCGCGAGGTTGATATTTTGTCCGTTCGTTACTTTAACCGTAACAACGCCCACCAC
>DASWDX010000162.1:0-5334 GCA_036395055.1 Pyrinomonadaceae bacterium
TTTACCTGGTAATCAAAAGGCTGACTGCTCCCAGACGTTTGCGCGCTTCAACCGCTTCCGGGCTACGCGGATAGCGATGAACTAGCTCTTGCCAGGCTTCACCGTCATAACGAAACCTCTTTTCCCTAGCGTCGAACACAAAGGTGATCCCCTGCCGGTTATAGCGATCGAGTCCATTGAAGTTGAGGTAATAACTGAAGACCGGAGCGCCGCCGGCGGTCATCTCTTCTTCATCCAGCCTGTGCGAGGCATCGCGCGAGAGGTGGCCCGCAACGTCTTCCGCGGCTTGAGCATAAATCGCCAGCACTTCGGGACGAAAAACTGAAGACCTGAAATTGTCGAGGAAGATCCGCGCGCGCACGATACGATCGAAGTCGTCCGAGCCTTTAATTAGACGCAGTAGCCTGGCATCGTCGCCTGCACGCCACGGCGAGACGAGAGCATCGCCTTGTATCCATCCATTCGTGCGGCTGTTGACGTTTACCCTGTAGAAAACAACGCCGTCCCGGTTTCTTTTCTCTCCCCTGATCGCCACCAGCGACCCGCGCCCGATTCTCCGCAACAGGACTGCGGAGAGATGGGATCTTGCTCTCAAGGCCGACAGCCGTTCGTCCACAACTATCGCAACGCGACCACCCGCAGGCACACGCCGCCTGGCGAAAATCGCTTCGGGCAAGAAAACCAAAAGTGTACAAAGGAATATCGTCGACAACTTTCGTAAAAGTTGAACATTCACAGTTTCGCCTCCTCACAAGATGAGGTTAATGAAGGGTGACAGTTTGAAACGCGGCAGGTGTTTTAGCGGGAGACGCGACGCCGAGTTGGGTGTCGAACCGGCGATCGAACTTGAAGACGGGTACCTTTTGGAGTTGCGAGTCTCGCACCTGTTTGCGCGGCAAGTAATCGTCGGGTAAAACACGCATGATGAAAATGGCAAATTGCCACCGCCAGCGCGTCCGCAGCATCATGAGGTTCAGGCACGTTCGCAAGCGAAAGCAATGTTTTCACCATTTGCTGTACCTGAAACTTTTCGGCGTTGCCGTGGCCAACTACGGTTTGCTTCACGAGTCTGGGTGAGTATTCGTGAATCTCAAGAGCAGCGCGCTCAGCCACCAGCATCGCCACCCCACGCACCTGTCCCAGTTTCAAAGTAACTTTGACGTTGGTAGCCAGGAATCCATCTTCTATCGCGCACGCATCGGGGCGGTGACGCTCAATGATCTCTTCCAGCGCCCTGGCGATTCGCAACAGGCGCGCGGGAAACTTCTGACCCGACAATGCTCGGACCGTGCCGCATTCAACCAAACCGTAGCGCCGGCCATCGCCTTCGATGACGCCCCACCCGGTCGTCTCGGTGCCAGGGTCAATTCCCAGAATGCGCATCATTGGTTCAAATTAGGTCGCTAAGAATACTTGCAGACGGCGGCGAGTATACTACAGCGCAAAGTGCAGGCATTGACTTTATTTTTGATAGGCTCGGCGCACTCTTAACAGAATACTTGCAGGGCTGGACGGCCAGTGCGTCAAAGCTACCTCGTGCCAAGGTGCAGCCGAAAGCCGGCGCGCAGAAGTAAGGGCGGTCCAAATGTCGTGACGGGAGTTCGTCCGACTACATATCGCTGATTGAGAAGATTTTCCGCGGCCGTGAAGAGTTCCAACCGGGAGTTAAGGCGCCGCGAGACAAACACATCAATCGTCGAGTATCTGGGGAGGCGAAAGAGATTAAGGTCATCATCAAATTGGGCCGCCACGATTCGGCCCTGCAGGCCAGCATTCACCCGGGACGGATTGGTATACTGCAATTGAAAGCTAAAACTGTGGCGTGCCAACTGCGGAATGGCCAGACCCTCGAGCGAGTGGTTTGCCGGGAACTCGATCACGCGCGCGTCCGCAAAAAGATAACCTGCCGCGGCTGACCAGTTTTTTGCCGGATGTAATTCGCTCTCCAGTTCGATTCCACGCGAACGAGTGCGGCCAAGGTTGCGGCGTTGGCGCGTAATCAAACCGGGAGTGTTGCTGACAGTGACATTTGCGATGGGCTGATTAATCTCCGACCAGAACAGTGAGCCGCGTATGGACACTTTTCCGCCGAAGGAATTCATTCCGACGCCGCCTTCCCCGCCTGCAAGTCTTTCAGCAGCGAGCGACTCGTTAGCAAGCGTGAAGACGTTGCCAACGCGGAAGGACCGGTAGAGTTCATTAAGCGTGGGCGTGCGAAATGCTCGATACGCGGAAGCAAAGATCGAGAACACTTCACGAGGTTTGTAAAGGATGGAAACCTGCGGGCTCACGGCCGTTTCAGCGCGATCTGAAAATGACTTTACCGTTGCAGCTGCGCCTAATGTGAGCGGCTTCGTGTCTGAATGCGCAGCGTAGTTTCTTGAGTGATCCAGGCGTGCGCCGCCGACGATAGACAGCCGCGCCGTCAGCCGAAAAATGTCTTTGAGAAACACACCGAGATCGCGTTCTCGACCGCCAGAGCCGACCAGAGACGAAGTTCGGTTCTGAACGAAAACAATCTCGTCGCTCGCTCCGCGCACTTCACGCGCGTCGACACCCGACAGCAGAGTGTGTTTACTACCGATCGCGCGCGACCACTGAAATGTTAAACCTGTCACCTGTGCCGGTACACGTTGCACTCGCGTCAGTGTCTCGCTGTTTCGATTGGCGGCGACGGAAGAGAAGGTTTGATCAAAAACCTGCCCGCTGCCGTAGAGTCTCATCACGATGGCGCCGACTCGTTCGGGCTGCCAGTCAACACCTGCGCTCACCTGACGAATATGAGTCCGGTTGATTTGCAGCGGTGTGCCATTTCCGCGAGACTCACCAAAGTAAGCGGCGCTCAGAAAGAACCGAGTATTTTTTGTTTGCTCGTATTGAAGTTTGAAATCGAACCCGGCTCGCCGCGATGTCGCGCGCGTGTCAATCGGCCCACGCTCGTCGTCGGCGACAGTGATGTAGCCGTTAGTCTTAAATTGCTCGGCCGCAAGGGTCACTCCCCATTTGCCACGACGGCCGCCCATGAAGAGCGAAGCATCGGGCGTTCTCTGATTACCGTAGGAGGCTTCAAGCTCGAGGACAGGCGCGCCAACTCTTTTCGTAACGAGTCCGATCACTCCACCCATTGCACCGCTACCGTAGAGATCCGAGGCGCCGCCGCGCAGGACTTCAACCCGGCTCAACGACTCGCGCGGAATTCTTCCCCAATAGACCCAGCCGCCGAAAGGATCATTTAGTGGAATACCATCCGCCAACACCAGTGCGCGGCTGGCCCCGCTGGCGCCTACGCCTCGCAAACTGATTCCTTGCGAAGTCGGATTTGCCGTACGGCTTCCCGAGCGGCGAAACAATTGGAAGCCCGGCACTTGACGAAGTGCGTCGTCAAGCGCGAGTGCACCTGTGCTCGCAAGATCGGCGGACGAAAGCACGCGTACGCTCGTTGCGGTATCGGTCAGAGGAATCTCGATCCTCGTGGCGGTTATTGTGACCTGTTCGCTGATTGGCGCCGGAACAAGGATGACCTCGATTTGAATTACAGCGGCGTCTCCACCACTCCACTGCCGGTCGAATCTGGCAAACCCTGGCGCATCAACGATGAGCGCACCCCTTTTATTGGGCACTGATTCAAATAGAAATCGTCCATCGGCACCGGTAAGAGTCTCAAGATTGGAGTGGTGCGCAAAACTCAGAACGACGCGCGCATTCGGCACTGGCTTCCGCAATTGATCCAGCACCACGCCCTCCAGCTGGTCTCCTTGCTGCGCAGCCTGAGGAGCAGCGCTTATTGATAGAGTGAGGATCACTAACATCAGAACTAAAACACCGAGCGATTTGACCAGGCAATCCGCGATTCCGTTTAGACATGGCACTTCTGGCACCTGTAGGCGCACAGGCCTGCGATCTAAAGAATTCAGACATCTCAGACAACGCTCGCCGAAGGGACGAGCGCAAGCTATCACCCATTTGAAACCTTGTAGTCTCATGGCTTGATGACAATTCCCCACGGACCGTCACCGGCTTTGATCGTTCCGATTATCTTGTTGCGAGCCGTATCGATTATAGAGACGTCTTTGGAGAGTCCGTTAGCTACGATTAGAATCTGTCAGCAGAGATTCTTCATCCGGCGTTGCAGAATAGTCTGCTTCGGTTAGCGGTTCAAGCTCGGCGACCTCGCAAGCCGAAGCTGGTCAGGCTGGGTAAAGAAATACGGACACGCTGATGTGTGCCAGAAGCGGAATCAGTTTGTAACAACCTTCTCTTGTTCGATTCATCGGTCCGCTCACGCGGATTGAGGTTGATCGACAGGACAATTTCTTTGGTCTGCTAAAGTGCTTCTTTCCATCGCCCGCGATGCGGGAAACAGATCAGCTAAGGCTGCGCAGGCCAGCGACTGCCACTCGTTTCGTCTCGGTGCCCACTCAAAATTTTCGTAATGCAATTTGCCATCTTGTGGTGGCACGCTGAAGTCGTAAACCAACGGCTGGCGAAACTTCTCCGGGCCGACAGGAGAAACTGCCAGGCTCTCGCGCTGCGTCTCGAAGCAGGCAAACATTCGCTGCTTCAACTCCTGAGCTCTTTGGTCCAGCAACAAAGTCGTCGTCTCTCGCTCGGCGCCCGGCAGAAACTCAGGCACTTTCGCTTTGAAGTCCTTGCTCGGGTGAAGCGCCATCTCAAACACCACTGGCGGCCTGAAACCGTTTTTCTTGATCAATCGGAGAGCGGCATGAGTGGCAAAGGCTGTCGCATCGTGGTCCGGGTGACCGCCCTCATATGGGTGGGTCACGACGATGTCAGCTTCCGACTGCTGCAGAAAAGTAGTTATTTTTTTTGTCAGTCTCGGCAGACACTGCGCGGCACAATGATCAGTGATTGCAAAATCAACTACGCGGTCTTCGGGGACGTGTGCGAGGGCCAACGCCGCGAGGCATTCCACTCGGCGCGCCTCCGCATAATCAGAACGGTTCTCGAATCCGGCGGCAATGGCATCGTGCATGTCGCAGGGCGCTCCGTCGGTAATATGAAGAATGGTAACATCGACGAGTTTGGCGATGAGACAGCCCGCGCCCACAACTTCATCGGCGGGGTGGGCAATTATTACCGAGCACCGCATCCGTCGTGTGAGATCGCCCGTCCCAAAAAGCCTGGCATGAGCTGACCGAACTCTCTTTTTCCGCGCTGGTTGAATAGGCTGAGTCATCAGCGGCCACCTGGTTCCAATCCCCGATTTGTGAGCGGCTACTGCCCTTCAGCCAGGGCTTGTCTCGCATGAAATCAAGACATGCGTGTTTATCTCCGGTACGAATCGCAGCGCGGCTCCAGCCCAAAAAGAAGGCG
>DASWDX010000163.1:0-16559 GCA_036395055.1 Pyrinomonadaceae bacterium
ACAACTCGCAGCTTGTTCATTTCCAGAGTGACTCAGGACGAAAAGGGTCTCGAATTCGCAGTACGCTGTGAGTCTCCCAAAGCATCATCGGCAGCCGTAAGTTGTTGGATTATTGGTCGGGGCGAGAGGATTCGAACCACCTACCTCACGGTCCCGACCGTTGGTCCGGCAAAAACGTAAGTCTTTGCCTTTTCAAAAGTTGCAGCCACCGAAGATTTTCGAGGGTTTTACATTCTTTCCCATCCGCTACGGCCCGTTACACGTCGCGTGCTGGGAATTCTGTCCACAAATTGGCCACACGGGACTGGACCAAGGCAGGTGTTTTTGAGCATGTTGTCGTCAATCCATAAACAGGGAGTTTATCTGGCGACCCCCATTAATCATTAGTAACCAAGACGCTCCGCACAATCGCGAAGAATATCGGTTTCCCAAGCTGGGCGGGGCGGGCTTAACGGGTGTGTTCGAGGTGATGGAATCTTTCCCAGCAGGTTTAAGAAGATCGCCGCAGAACTTTTATAAGCCGGCACCGGCGCGCGGAACGCGACATTGCCCAGGTGCTGCAAGGCGTCCGAGAGGGCGTAATAGACAGGGTCTCCGACCTCCCAGAGTCGGTCGCGCTCGGCAAATTTCTCCGGGGTGAACGTCGCCAGACCAAGAAGGTAGTCAGAGCCGTACTCGAGCATGTTAATGCCAAGGTCGTTGCCAGTGTATATGCGAAAGTCCGGCCTGAGCTCGTCGCGTAATCTTAGCCTTTCCAACTCTTTAAGCCGATCTAAGGAAGAATGTTTCAGTCCTTTCAGTTCAGGAATCTCCATAAGTCCACGTACCGTCTCGTCGTCGAAAATTTCGCCGTTCGGCGCGAACACTGGAGCGAGCTCGAAGGCCAGCACTTCCGGGAATCCGCGACATATTGTGCGATAGAGAGCAACCTTCTCGTGCGACTGCTTGCCTCGGAGGCGCACGGTCTGAAGGATGATGGGCGTACCGCCGTGAGCTACGATCTGATCCATCTGCCGGCGGTAGAGAGCAACAACATCACCGTCGAGCCCTTCGATATACGTGCCTGCGATGAAGCTGTCATCAGGATCCAAGACTTCGCTCGACCAACGCAATACTGAGAGCCGTTCCCCCGGGGTTAGATAATTGACATACCCGGTGTCCATGTTCACCGCATTGCGCAGTCCTGCGCCTCGAGTAGCTAACAAATGTTTCTGAAATGCTTCAACGGCGATGCGTCCATCGGGCTCGAATGGTAGAAGGGCTGCAGCAACGCCTTGCACTTTGCGACGCGGACGCAGCCGCGCGATCGTATCCTCGACTCTCACATCGATAGTCCTCGCACCCTGGATCGTGCCTGAAGTTTACACACGCCGATTTTAGTGCGGGTGCTTCAAGTCTTTGAGAAGCACGGCCGCCTCCGACTGCCTGTAGTGTTCGTCAAGCGGATAACAGCCAGAGGGCAGCCCGGCGCGCGGCGCCGTTGTGCAGTCGCTGAAAGTGCGACAGACCCGCTTTCGTTGCATCTCGCGGCCGCTAATCACATCCAGCGGAAGCTTTGGATAAGCGAGCACCATTCGTCCCAGCCCGACGCAATCGACCCAGCCTTCGCGCACCGCACCCTGAGCGACGTGCGGCAGGAAATCTTGCAGATAAGTGTAGGCCGATCCGACTATGATCATATTTGGGAATTGCTGCTTCAGCATATGTGTTGCCTGCATCTGTTGAGCGACGCCCAAGAGGGGGTTCTCAGGCGGAAGGTACCCATCCGAGGGTGGGAAAAGCGCGGGGCGTTGCAGGTGCGGATTATAGTAAGGGCTGCCCGCCGAAAGGTTTACCAGGTAAATGTCTAACTCGGACAGCAGCGAGAGGAATTGCACCGGTTCGGCAAGATCGGGTTTGACTGGATTCTCCTTGTTGACACCGAAGCCCCAGCGATAGGGAAGTAAGCCTTTGAAAGACTCGGGCACACCACGGCCGGGCTTACCCGGCTCTGAACTTTGCGGGTCCGGTTTGAACGGAACTGTGTCAAAGGCGGAAAGACGCACACCGATGTTCAGGCCGCGCGCCCGGGAGCGCACACCTGTAACCACCTCACGCAGGAATCGTGTGCGATTCTCGAAGCTGCCGCCGTAGGCTCCCGGGCGGGTGTGCGCACTCAGGAACTCATGCCCGAGATAACCATGACAATGTTTGATATCCACGAAATCGAAACCCGCCTCATGGGCCACTCGAGCCGCGCGATGGAAGTCCGCAATGATCTGTCTGATCTCTCGGTCTGCAAGCAACGGGTAGTCGTCGGTGATGCCAAGTCTCTTGTCTAGTATTGGATGGTGGTAGAGGATACGCGGTTCGGCGCGATCACGACTGTTGGGGCGACTGTAACGGCCGGAGTGGGTCAGTTGCAATCCGATCACTAAGCCTGCGACTGATCCCACTGACCGCTCGTGTTCCTGGATCAAAGCTTCACGAAGCCGACACAGATCGGCGACAGCGTGTGCGCCAATAGCCAGTTGATTCGGATTAGCGCGTCCTTCGTGGCAGACTGCAACTGCCTCACCGCCCCATATGAGCTTTGCTCCACTCGCGCCAAAGCGACGCCAACGGCGGAATGTCAACTCCGTTGGCCGACCGTCGGTCGTTCCATCCCAACCTTCCATCGGTTGAATAGCGAACCGATTTCCCACCACGACGTCACCGCGGAGCAGAGGCTGTCCGAGCGGCGACGTATCTCCCGCGAGCAGCTTCGCATCACATGGGATAGAAATGTGAAGCTCTTGCAAGTAATTGCGAAATGTCTCTACGTCGCGAATGCCGCCGAGACGGAGGAAAGAGTTTTGATTCACGAAAAAGCCACCGCTTGGTTGATTATAATTACGAATGTCAACTTTTAATAGAAAGCAATGCGCGGAGAATCGTAACCCCACTATGATGACGGAACTAATCACCCATAAGCCGTCGAATGCTAAAGCAATTCAAAGACACTTAGTGTTCCAAATCGGTTATAGTTAGCAAGATCCGACCAAGCGTCCGACGACTGTGCGGCTCAACTCGTCGACTTTAAAAGCGCTGCCGATTCCGTATCAAGATAGATGATCGTTCGCGCGTGCTGCTGGAGGATAGAGGCTGGATGTAGCCGGCTGACGTCCAACTCCAGACAGTCTCTAACGGCCCTGGCTTTTCTCCGTTCCGGGACCACGCAGAGGATCTGCCTGGCTTTGAGGATCTGTTGAATGGACATGGAGATGGCTTGCACTGGCACGTCCCCGACAGTTTCAAACCAACCTTCGCCGACTTGTTGGCGGCGGCAGGCCTCGTCCAGTTCCACAATTAGATATGGCTCCTCAGTCTCAAAATCGGCTGGCGGATCATTGAAAGCGAGGTGACCGTTCTCCCCGATGCCAACGAAAGCTGCATCAATTGTCTGGCACGAAATTAACTCGCCGACTCGCCGACATTCCGCTGCCGGATCCGGATTATCGCCGTTGACGAAGTGGAAGGCTCCTGGTTGCACTCGATCAGCGATTCGTTCCCGAAGGTATCGCCTGAAGCTGGCGGGATGCTCTTCAGGCAAACCAACATACTCGTCAAGGTGAAAGAAAGTCGTTTGTCCCCAGTCTATATTCGGCTGCCGAACAAGTGCCTCGAGAAACTCGAACTGCGAGGCTCCAGTGGCCGCAATTAGGTGGGCTTGCCCGCGCTCGGCGATTGCCTGGCGGATAATACTCGCCGCCTCGTCTGCAGCCGCTTCCGCCAATCGGAGTCTTGAATCGAAGATCGCTACATTCATCTTGTTTGCTCAACTTCCATTGCCGCAATAGTCGTCTGACACCGGACGCAAGTCGCCTCCAAATTGGCGCGCGAGATAATAGCCCACGCCCGACTGCCAGGCGCCCGGATATCGTCCGGCGGGATAATGCGGTCAGCTGCGGCGCGCAAGGTTTGTTGCAGCTCTTCGGTCAGTCTCATCATCTAAGGGTAATTTTCGTGTCGGCGGTTGCGCCTGTCACGATGTCCGTTGCTCTGATGGTGTATGCCCCGGCGAGATCATTAAGTGCCGACGGCAGAAAGAAAGTGGTTGCAGTGTTGTCCAGGAGCAAATTACGGGCATACGCGGGCAGCATTGAACCGTCCGGAGCGAATACGTGGCAGCGGATGAGGCGAGGTCCAGCTACAGATGAAGAGAGCTTAAATGCTACATGCTCGCCGCGCGGAGAAGAAGAGGGCCCGCTGAGCGCCAGCCTATTCTGAGCGGAACTCAGACTCAGCACAGCGGCATCGCCTATTAGCACAGAAGAATGAACTACGTCGATGTACCCCAGTCGTTTACCGGAGCGCACGTCCGTAACGTAGTACTTGTTCGGGAACTTGATAATAATCTCTTGGCTGGCTATCTGACCTAACGCGGCGTCGTTGTAAATGGTGACTCCGTCTCGCCCGACAATCCCCGCAAGCGCGACGTTATCTTTAACGATGGTGAGAATCTCAGCGTCGCCAAAGCGGTAGCGGGCCACTTGTGCTTGACTGAGCCGCTTACCGTCAGCCGACAATACCTGGACGGCGGGCCGGACGCCGGCGTGATCAAGCAGAGAGTCAACAAGCGCACGATAATTTGCGCCGCCGAACCCTTCCGCGCGGAGCTTTGGATACTTGTCAAAAAGTGTGTTGAGATAAATAGTCCACCCCTTGCCAATGCGGTGCGTGATGACAGCATCCGTCGCTCCTATGCGTATCAGAGACGTACCGCTTGCCGCCGTAATGTAGGGCTCAGCAGAAGCCAGACCACTGAGAGCTTTTGCACTGAGGCCCCAACGCACGCCCTCATCAGTGACCACCAGCTGTCCATCATCAGGCTTAAAAACTCGCTTCTTTGAAGCGGGGGCCGTGATTCCGAAGAGTTCATTCACTGTCCCGTTCTGCTGCCACGCGCAATGGTGGTCCATCAACCCCGCAGCCGCATCGGATATCACCACCCCGCCAGCCTGGACGAAACTCTCAATGTTTCTTAACTCTGACGGCGACAACGCTAGCGAGAGCGGGAGGATCAAGACTTTATACTTTCCGGAAGCCAGACTTCCTTGCTCTACTTGTTCGGATGACACGAAGTCAAACTGCAATCCCAGATCTTTAATCGTGCGCACCCAGCCGTCGCGGTTGGCCGGGAAACTTAGCGAAGTTTCCTTCGGCGCCTCGTCGTCGTCATCGCTGCTGCGCCGGTGGTAGCCGAGGATGCTTGCCCCATGGACTGAGGGCATCGAGTAGTGAAGAGCGATGCCGTCTGCCAGACGCTTAGACTCCATCAGCAGTTTGCCGACACCTTCAAACTTGAGCGACTTGAAGGCTGCGCCCATGTCGCGGGCCGACTGCGAGTAGGTCATGTCGGGATCAAGGAACGAATACATCCAAAAGATGTTCGGGTGTAGCACATTATGAATCGCAGCGGTCCAAATGGCGTTCTGTACAGCGAGACCGTGTGAACCATAGCCCGTCCAAAAGCCGATCATTGCGTCGGGCTTGGCGAACGAGCGATGCATGTCCCACTGATTGCCGCCGTCATAAGAAATGAAGTCGTCGATTACGCGGTCAAGGCGCGACCAGTCCGCTCCGTCATAGGCGTTAGTAGCCTGCGTCCCAGAGACGGCGATATGCGCCTCACTATCGCCTTGTATGACAGCGTCGCGTGTCGTCTGATAGGCCCGCCCAAAAGTAATCTCCATGAAAGTGCGGTGGTCCGCCCAGGGAGCGAAGCTACCGACCTTGCGCGCCTCCTCAGTTGTATAGGGAACGACGTCGTCCCAGTTTTTGAAATCCGTCCGCCACTCTTTGTTCAGCGAGGGCAGAGTGCTGTATTCGTGTTTCAACCAGCTGCGGAATTCCGCCAAAGCTCCCGGACTCCAATCAAAGTCGGCCGCGTCGCCGTAAGAGGTGAGCGAGCCCTCATCACCGACGAAGTAGTAGTCCATGTTATAGCGTGCCTTGTTCCTGGCGGCGGCGCGCACAATGTCGGACAACGTTTGCAAAAACCTTGCGTCGTTGAAAGAAGGTGTACGTTGCAGAAACTTTTTATCGCCAGTGCGTTTGAAAAGTTCTTTCTTGGTCAGATAGCCGAGTGCTTCGAAGTCGCCCTTGTGCTGATATTCGGCGATCGCCTGCTCCATCCCTTCGGGCGTGGTTGGCCCGCGATCGTACCAGTACACACCGAAGGTACCGCGCGGAATATTAAGGGAGTTGTCTACGTCGCCGCTCCACGTAAAGCCGGTGTCTGCGGCCACGCCGCGCACCATCCGCATTTGCGCGTCTTGCAGGTAATGCTTTGTGCCGCCGAAGGAGACGAGCGGCGTGAACTCCTTTTGGCGGCGCGCGTCCTGCACGACCATCACGGGTTTGGCGCGGACCTGATCCACAATCGCCCCGCGCTCGTCGACCAATTCGCCAGTAACGAGCGCAAACTTGCCGAGAAAGTCTGTGAGCGGGTAGGTGAGAGTCCGCTCACCCCGCGCACTCCTCGTGATGACGCCGAGCAAGCGGCCCATATCATCTGCCACCTGCATTCGCATTTGCAGTCCCGACAAATCGCCGGCGGCGCGCAACACGGCGCTCAACGTCTCACCCTTTTTGTAAACATCGACGGCCGGTTTTGCCATCGTCAGCATCGCGCGCTTAGGCGACTCGAATGTGGCTGCGCCCCAGTCGAGGGTCGTTCCGAACTGTGGGTCTCGGATAATGACGTTGAAAATCTGCCGGCCGCCGGGCCATCCTGTCGGAGGCCGCAAAGGGTCTGCCGCAAGCTCAATGAGGGTTTCACCGGCGACCAGATCTTTCGTTGTGCGATGTGGGCCGAGCGCTTGCCCAAACTCATTCCTGCCGTCGATTTCGATCTGGATTTGGCGCGGTGCACTCGACTTAAGATTGAACTTGATGGAGGCGGTGCCAGCGGTTAACTCATTAATTCGAACGTCAGCTTCGCGCCCCGACGCCCAAAGAATCGAGCGTGCAAGCAGCGAGTATTGATACTCCCAGTAGTCCCAGTAAATTTTCGTTTCCACCGGATTAACGCTCTGGGGCGTGAATCCCTCTTCCGTGTAGCCGAGCGCAACCACTCGCCCCTTGCCGTAGGTTTTCGCTGCAATGATTGGATAAGCGCCTGACCTAATTAACACCTCGCCGTCCGCGCGGTACTTGTAGAAAGAACCGCCGCTGCTACCTTCCGGTAGTAGTTCAAGCGGTAGTCCCTCGGTGATGAAGTGCTTCTGCGCAACTTCCCATTTGCCTTTAGTGACTGCATCTCGATTGATTTCTGGGTAGCCTCGCTCATTCACGGTGTCGTTAGCCACACCGACCAGTGGGGAAACTTCCCAGATGCGCTCATCGCCAACAGATTCGTCGCCTTTGAACGGATGACCCTTCACATCGCCGACAAACGGGTGTAGCAGGACCAGGCCGGCGCCTAGTTGCACGCGGTGGAGGATGGCATCGCGTGTGGCGCGCGTCATGCGCGACCAGCCATTGAGGCCCGGGATAACCATCACCTCGAAGTGCGCTGGGCCGACAACGTCTTTTTCGACGTAGCCGTACACAGTCTGGAAGTCGTCGCGGTCGCCGCGATATTCGTGTCCGTAGTAGTCGCCAATGCCCCAGCAGTTGATATCCCAGCTCCTATCAATCGAGACGGTGGTTGGCTGAAGCGACAGGCGCTGCATTAGCTCAACCATGTCGCGTCCGTATTGAACGGAAGGGATGAAGAAGGATTTGATGGGGCCACCGGGTAGGGTAGTCGCCCAGTTTACGTGAGGCGTGACAACTTCAGTTGAATAAGTGACGTCGTTTTTGTGAAATGCGCTACCGCCAACTCCACCTTCTTGCCCATAACTGAGCAAAGCGAACGAGGCAAGCACCAGAACAGAGGCAAACGAAATGGACGAAAATTTCTTCATCTTGATTAGTCGTGACCTTGAAAACGCGTTTGCGGCTTTGCCGCCCGCTGTGCGGAAGGGCTGTGCCCTTCCGGCAAGTCCTGATGGAATCCGGGGCTGCGCCCCTGACAGGGGCGTAGCCCCGGAATGGTTTAGGGCGCTGCTTCCGGTGAGGCAGAGCCGCCACCGCACATCGGGCGGCAAAGCCGCGAGCCGGAGTTTTCACACAGTCTCTACTGCAAGGTTGGTGCTGACCTGCTCGCCCAGACTATTGCATCGAAATGGTCGTGTTTACCCGTTCGCTTCTGTTTGACGAGCCACCGATTCCGCAATGGCAAAGCAGATCCGCGCCGATGGCAGAATGTCTTCCACGGAGGGCCAAGGCCGCTCCCCTGTTTTTAGGGCTTGCACAAACTCAACGACCTCGTCATACCCGCCGTTGCGCAGATCTTCAGGCTCGGCCTTGGAGGAGCGTTTCGCCAACTCCAATTGTCCGGCGCGCCAGCATTGCAAAGAGCGTTGTGGCCCTGACCCGGCGACGACTCGGGCGCGAAATCCCTCGCCGAACAACTCGTACGACTCTTCGACCATACCCGCAGTCGGTAATACTTCGATTCGTCCCCGTGTCCCGCTCTCAAAGCGAAGCGAGACTACGTACCAGACAGTGGATAGTCCTGCTTGACGATGCACTTCCGTCTGAAAGCCTACAACTTCACCGGCGAGATGGCGTAGCGCGTCGAGCACGTGAATAGCGGTTGACCAGATGAAGTCAGGCTCGTCGCGGGCGTGTCGTACCTGCGTCCCCCTTACATACTGAATTGGTCCAATATTCTTAGCCCAGGATTTTGCCTGATTCAGATAAGGCATGAAGCGGCGGTTGACGGACACCATGTGGGGAGTGCCCGTCTGGCGTGTCAACGCTGCCAATCGCTCGGACTCTTGAAGCGAAATGCCTAACGGTTTTTCGATCACGCAAGGGATCTTTCGCTCAAGCAGCATTACTGCCAACTCCACAATACGCTCCATCGGCATCACGCAAACGCAACCGTCAACACGTTCCGTCGTTAGCATTGTCTCTACGTCAGAGTAAGCACGGGCGAAGCCGAATTCGCGGCAGAACTCCTTGGCTCGGTCGAGATTCAGGTCACAAGCCGCGATGAGTTCAATCTCGCCAGGATTCTGCCTCGCGTACCTGGCGAGAGGCGCAGCGTGGCTGCTTCTGGAATGTTCACCGCAACCCAACAGTGCCAGGCGGATCATCCGGCGCCTCTCCGCGTCTGAACTTTCCGCCAGCCCGCCTGCAGCGGTTGTACGGACACCTGTTGCATGATTCTTTCGACCTCGAGTGGATCCACCAGACCTGGCGATTCCGCCATGCAGTTGGCCGTGCCGCAAGCAACCGCCAGACAGAGCGCGGCTTCGTCAGCCAGTCCTCGCGCGTGTGCGACTGCGAACCCGGCCAGAGCGGCATCGCCGCAGCCGACGGTCGAGCGCACCACGACAGGCGGCGGCCGTGAAAGCAGCGTCGCTGAGTTACCGGCGCCCTCCCACACCATGCCATCGGCCCCCAGTGACACCGCGACAGCGCGCGCACCTGCATCGATCATTTCGTGGGCCATCTCGACGGCTGCATACGCACTGTTTACCGGGCCACCCCCGAACCAAGTCGCCTCCGCCCGGTTAGGCTTCACCAAATCAGGCGCAGCTGCGAGCGCTTGCCGGAGAGCTTCCCCGCTTGTGTCGAGCAATACGCGACAGCCATAAACGTGCGCCAGGCGAATCAACTCGGCGTAAAGGTCAGCTCGCGCTCCCGGCGGCAAACTGCCCGAAAGCGCAACTTGTGACCCTTCGCCACTCTCCGCAAAAATATCGCGGCACGCGCAAAGCAGCCGCTCTACTTCGCCATCAGTGACGTCTCCGCCAGGCTCTAGGATTTCAGTGACTGAACCATCGCGAGCGATTATCTCCAGGTTCGCCCGCGTATGGGCCCGAGTCCGCACGACGGTTAACGGGATTCCCAGGGCCGAGAGTCCGCCTTCGCACTCTTCACCGGTGGCGCCTCCAAGAAAGCCAACCCAGGTTACTTCCAGGGCGAGCGCCTTAGCGACCATCGCGACGTGTGCAGCCTTGCCGCCCGGAAACGGTCGCGCGGATACCGCACGATTCACCTCACCGACCGCAAGGCTTTCAAGTTGCAGTCGACGATCAATCGCAGGGTTGGCACTGACGCAGACGAGCATAGGACTAGTCTCCCCGAAGCACACCGCCGAGCTTCAACCCTCTCTTTCCTCTTTCGCTTCGCGCGCCCTGGTAGCATCAAGCCGAGCGAGCATGTGCCTGATGTCGGCGCCGCCCTTGATGGCAACGTAAATCGTAACGGTTGAATACCAGACGACACAGGCCATTGTCATGAACCACCAGAACCAATGTTTAGCCATCACGCTATCCTCGCTTGTAAATTTATACCGGCCTGCGGCTTTAATAATGATCCGACAACCATCGCAGCGCCCGAAAGTAGATAAGTGGCGATGCCGGAATAGTACGGCCCGATGGTCTTTGCCAGGTTGGCAGTGGACGGGAGTTGTTCCATGACCAGATAAGTGATCGGTATGACTGCGCTGATAAGAATCGCCGCTCCCGCGCCCCAGCTGTTGGCCCTGCGCCAGTAACAGCAGGCGATAAGGAGCACCGAGATACTCGCCAGGTAAATCGTGCCCGTCACCCCAAGGTAGGTCCAGAGATCTCCCTTGAGCGGGTACCAGAGCCCATATAGCAGGAGAAACACCCCGATGAATGCGATGATCGAGCGGTTCCAGAACAAACCCCTCTTCTCGGACCAGCGTGTCTTGCGAAAAGGTGCCATGATGTCGTTATAGATGACACTACCCCACGTCAGCATGTAAGAAGAGTCGGTTGACATATCAGCCGCCAGCATTGCGGCGATGAGAAGACCCATCAGTCCCGGCGGCACCGCCGTGCCCAGATAGCGCGGCATCGCTTCGAGCGAGTTCGCTACCGGCCCCAGGCTCGCGAGCGCGGCGATGCCCCAAACACCCGGGATAAGGAAGCGGCACACAAAGAAGAAGCTGGTTCGCGTGTAGACCTTGCGTCCGGTATCCGTATCTTTGGCGGCCAGCACACGAACGATAATTGTTTGCCAGGTTAGCACGGCAGCGGTGTTCAGCATTAAGTTGAATAGCACATACTGCCAGCCCATCGTCGGGTTGATGAACGGGTTGAATCCTCCCGCGCCATAGTGCGTTTCGACCGAGTTGACCAGGTTTTCCCAGCCGACGTTCATCAGAATAAGAATCGTGACCACAATCAGGCCGGCACTCATCACGATGAACTGCAGGTAGTCTGTCACCAGCACCGACAGCATTCCCCCAAGGATCGTGTAAACAGCCACCCCGACGAGTAGCGCAGTCATCATGATCTCCAAATACTTCACGTCAAGTCCTGAAACCAACACAAGGAACTGACCACCCGTGCGCAAAAAGACACCCATATTGAGCAGCCCGCCCAGTACGATTACGACTCCTGCAGCCCAGCGGATCCGTGGCCCGAACTTCTTCTCAAACAGTTCGGGGATGGTCATGACGCCTGAGTCTCGAAGCGGCTTGATCACAAATCCCGTTAGGCCAACTGCGGCCATAGCGAGCGCCATCAAGATACCTGGGGTGGCGCCAGCGAACCCTTTTTCGTAGCCGTTCTGGGCGGTGTACATGCAAGTGACGATGCCGAACTCGGTAGCTGCCAGAGAGGCGATCCCAAGGTAGACGTCCATCTCGCGACCAGCCACAAGAAAGTGTTCCACCTTGCCTACATATTTGCGCACCATAAGACCGGCGGCCATCGTTGCCAGTAGGTAGACTCCGACGATGCTCCCGTCCAACAGCCAGTTGAAATTTGTCATTCGCTTGCTGCCTTTCGTTTTCTTTTTCCGACAAACCTTATCCCGGCTGCGAACAGATTCGAATCTTCGCCAGCGAAATTTGCTGTACGGCTGCTATAGCCGGCGCGAAGGTCCGGCGCAAGTCGATGTCATCGCTTGATGCGAGCGATTCTCTTACCGCGAGGGTAAAGGCATTCTTCAACTCCGTACCAAAGTTAATTTTACTAATGCCATGTACGATGGCTTGGCGCAGCAATACTTCTGGCACGCCTGAGCCGCCGTGCAGAACTAAAGCTGACTCTCCTACCGCCTCTCTGATTTGCGTAAGTAGGTCGAAGTCTAATCGGACCTCGCCTTTGTAGAAACCATGTGCTGTACCTATAGCAACTGCCAGCGCGTCGACTCCTGTCTCCGCGACGAATCGCTGGGCATCTTCCGCTCGTGTGTAAAAACTAGCCATGTCATCTGCCGCGTCATCGTTGCATGCGACGTGGCCCAATTCACCCTCAACTGAAACGCCGTAGGCGTGCGCTAGTTCGACCACGCGGCGCGTCTGAGCACAGTTCTCGCTGAAAGAAAGTTTGGAGCCATCGAACATGACGGAAGTGTAACCTGCCTCTATGCAGCGCTCGGCAAGTTCATAACTTCCCCCGTGATCCAAGTGCAATGTCACCGGCTTTTCCATTTGCTCGGCGGCTGCGCGAGCCATCGCAACAATCAGCTCGAGGCCGAGATAGTTGATGGTTGATTCCGTGGTCTGCAAAATGATCGAGGCGCAAAGTGCGTTTGCAGCCCTGATATGCGCAAGCAGCGTCTCCGCGTTGTAGAAATTGAGGGCCGCCACCGCACGTTGCGAATGATATGCGGCAGAGAGCAGTGGGCGGCTCGCTACTAGTTGTCGCGTTTGCGCCTCAGCATGGATCCGCATTAAGGCTTCGCCCTCGGTTAAGAGAAATGCTCGGCGGGCCGATGTGCACCCAGAAATCTTTTCAGAACCTGACGGGTGGGTTGTCCAGCAGTCCCGCCCGCTTGTAGCGTCGCCAAGGCGCCACAGGCGTTTCCGGTACAGAGACATTCCGCGATGGAACGGCCTCGCAGGTAGGAAGAAACAAAACCTGCGGCGAAGGAATCGCCCGCCCCCGTCGTATCTGTTGGCTCGACCTTAAACCCCGACGCGGAAGTGATCTTGCCATCCTTGACTGCCAGGGCACCACGGGCGCCCAGCTTGATTACTGCGCAAGGGACCTCTTTGCTTAGAGCTTTCAATGCTCTTCTCGCAGTGCGCGCTCGCGTCAACTGCAACGCCTCTGATTCATTGAGAAAAAGTAGATCGGTGTAGGCAAACACCTCGCGGATACTATTGCTCCAAATGTGCGAAGGATCCGAGTTTGGGTCAAACGAAGTACTCAAGCCAAGCTCTCTGGCATGACGGAAAATTTGCGGGAAAGAGGGCTGCATGCGCGTTTGGAGAAAATAAGAAGTCATATGAAGGTGGTTGTGGCCCTCGAGCCACGACGTTCTGACATGCTCTGCGCCCATGGCAGCGATCGCCCCCAGATACGTTACTAATGCCCGATCTTTGCGAGTGCTCAACGAGATCGTCACGCCAGTTTTCAAATGTTTATCGCGGGAGACGTGGCGGGTTGAAACTCCCGCTTCACGAAGCGCTGCCACGCAGAAGTTTCCGAAGTCGTCTGCACCCACTTTGGCGATGAACGTTACTTCATGCCCGAGCTTAGCGATGCCGCAGGCGAAAATCGCAGAGGCGCTACCCAGAGTCAGTCGAAAATCTGACGCTAGAATCTCCATTCCCATCTTTGGGACTTCCGCAAGTCCGCATGCCACAGCATCTATATTTAACTCTCCGATCACGATCACACGGTTTTCAGCAATCTTCCTTTTCATCGTAAGCCGCTGAGATGCCTTCAAATGCTGTAACTTTCTTTTGATTGCTTTCGGATCGGCGGTGATTCTAATATGATGTGAAATAGAATTGCAAAAGATTTTCAGGGGCTGGATATTGCTGCCGAGGTCCTGATACTTCATCCGTGCGCGAAACGTTCAACGACTCAATGGACCCTCTCTCCAAAATTCTAATGCTCTCGGGAGCCGAGCGAGAGGCGAGGGGTCTTGTCCACACCCCACAAGAGATCTTTCAGCAGCCGGACACTTGGTGGCGGAGTTATGAGAAATTGTCGCAACTCGCACCCGAGCTGGAAAGTTTCCTGAAACGTGCTGGCGTTCATAACGATCTAAAAGCGCGTCCGTCAGTGTTCTTAATTGGCGCAGGTACCTCTGATTACATCGGCAGGAGTGTTGCGACGCTCATGCGACGTATTTGGCAGTGTGAGGTGTATGCCGTACCCAGCACCGACCTGCTCACTTGCTTAGATGATTTCGTCGTGGCCGGAAAGTCGTATGTCTGGGTTTCGTTCTCCAGGTCTGGCGACAGTTCGGAGGGGGTTGCCTTACTTGAGTCGGCGCTCGATCGCCGTCCTGAAATTCATCACATCATCGTGTGCTGCAATGGCGAGGGTCGCATGGCGCGTACGGTTAGTGAACGTGGCAACGTCTGTCGGGTCATACTTGATGACGCGGTAAACGACCGGGGACTAGCGATGACCAGCTCCTTCTCGAACATGGTGGTGGCGGGTCAGTGCCTGGCCCATCTTCAAAACCTCGCCACGTACGGCTTGACGCTGGATACACTGATTATGGCAGCGCGAAAATTTCTTCCGGCGGCCGCCGAGTTGGTAGAACAAGTTGTTGCAGAGGGCTTTTCGAAAATGTGCTTTCTCGGCAGTGGGACTCTGCACGCGGTAGCTGTGGAATCGGCGTTGAAGGTGCTGGAGCTTACCGCCGGGAGAATCGACACCTTCAGCGAGTCTTTTCTAGGAGTCAGGCACGGTCCGATGTCCGCCATCGATCATGAAACGCTGGTTGTTAGCTTTGTTTCCGGCGATGCCCGGCGCAGGTCTTACGAACTGGATCTATTGGAAGAGGTTCGCGACAAGAAGTTGGCCAAAAACATTCTTGTAATAGCGCCGAGGGTTGGGCTGGAGGACGAGAAAAGGTTCGCAAAAATCGGCATCATTCTGCCGCTCGAGATTTCAGCGGCCGACTACTACCGACCACCAGTTGACGTTTTCATCGGTCAGCTCTTCGGCCTCTTCTCATCAATCAGATTAGGACTCAAGCCGGACGCGCCCAGCCCACGCGGAGCCATCAGTCGCGTTGTCTCCAGGGTCAGGATTTATTAGGCAGTTGGATCAAAGAACCCAGAGTGTTATACCAGGACCACTTCAATGCCACGGGCGCGCAATTCAGCTTGAATGTCTGTTGTTAGCGAATTGTCGGTGATAACCTTGTCGATAGCCGATAGTGGCACGATGCGCGATAGGCTTCGCTTTCCGAACTTGCTCGAGTCGGCGACCAGGATCTTCTCGGTCGCAATTTGAACCATCGCCTGGTTGACCTTTGACTCTTCCGGGTTTGGTGTGCTGAGGCCGAAGTCGAGATCGAACGCGTCGACGGCGAGGAACAGTTTGTCTGCGGAAAGCTGCCGGAGCATGTCCTCGGCGAAATGGCCGACTGCGGAGTACGAATTCTGTCGCACCATCCCGCCAAGTATGATCAGGCGAACATCCTTTGCTCCTAACAGCTCCATCGCCACGTTAATGCCGTTAGTAATGACCGTCAGGTCTTTCCTATCCTTGATCTGCTTTGCGATATGCTGTGTCGTAGTGCCGGAGTCGAGGATGACTGAGTCACCATCCTTGATGAGTGCAGCTGCCGCGGCGCCAATACGCTGTTTCTCGTCAGCCCGTAGAGCAGCCTTGACTTGCAGAGACGCATCAACACTGACGGTTTCAATGCGAACGGCGCCACCGTGTGCTCTGCGCACGAGGCCACGTTTGTGGAGGTCCTTGAGGTCGCTGCGGATGGTGACTTCAGAGATCTGGAAGAGGCGGCTCAGTTCGCTCACTTCGACCTTCCCGCGCTCGCCGATCAGTTCGAGAATTTTGGTGTGGCGCTCCAAATTCAACATGCGATTCTCACTTTCAGAGCAGTGGCTCCCGAGCGCTCGTAGGTTCCTAGTCGGTTTGAGATTAACTGCGTGTGTTCTATGATCCCTCACGTAGAACGAGCCTGTCTCGATGCCATATTCGTTCGCGTCTGGGCGTTTGTCAAGAAACTGACGCAACGAAATAGCAAGAAGTGAAAGTAAATGAAAGCTCTCCGGTGAGAAGTCGAAACCGCGTAGGCTCGCAGCATTTCTGGATAGAATTGTTAGATTGGTTCAATTCGTTCCAGCCAGGGAGGAAGAATGCAGAAGCGATGCATGGTTATAGACAGACCGCAACCAGACGTCGGTTGCTTTCTCATCGCCATTCAGATGTGCCTCGACTAATCGGCGCGTCGAAGTAAATCGACCAGTGGAGCGCTCCGCCAGCGTCGCGTTTCCAATTGTTTGCTCAAGGCTCCCTGGCGTACCGACGATATCCGGCGGACCATCGGGGTTTAAGCTAATGTGGCCGAGGTGACCTGCTCCCCACTCATGAGTCGGAACATCCTGCGCTTTTCCAATGCCGAGACCATTCAACATCGTGAGTACTAGGATTTGACGCGCTCTTGAATCAATCCGAAAACTGATTCGCTGATCTGTCTTACTTGTTCTTCCGTTTCGGCTTCAGCTGAGAGTCGTATGATCGGTTCAGTGTTCGAGCCGCGCACGTGGAGCCATCCGTGAGGAA
>DASWDX010000164.1:0-7173 GCA_036395055.1 Pyrinomonadaceae bacterium
AAGCTGGTGCTCGAACAGTTGCTGGCTCCAGCGAAGCCCAAAGGGCCGCTGCGTTACAGCGATCACGTTGAAGGAAACGGCGTGAAGTTTTTCAAGCAAGCTTGCGAACACGGCATCGAAGGAATTGTTTCCAAGCTCGCGGATTCGCCGTATGAGTCAACACGGAATCGAAACTGGCTGAAAACAAAATGCATCAAGCGCCAGGAATTTGTAATCGCCGGGTACACTCCTTCAAAGAAAGGCTTTCCGGGTTTTGGATCGCTGATCCTGGGAGTCTACGACAAAGTCAAGCTTCTTTATTCCGGTCGCGTAGGCACCGGATTTAGCATTCAGCAACGCCTTGACCTGCAAAAGAAACTGGATCGCATTTCACAGCCGGTGATGCCTTTTGCGGTGAAGCCAAAGGATCCAGGACTGCGTGATGCTCATTGGGCCAAGCCCCAGTTAGTCGCGGAAGTAGAGTTCACTGAGTGGACTGCTGATGGTTCGATCCGGCATCCATCTTTCCAGGGATTGCGTGAAGACAAGAAGCCGACTGAGATTGTTCGTGAAGAGCCGGCGTGAACTGTTCGATAACTAGTCGGTGTTCAGTCCTGGTGGGTTTTTCAGCGGCGCAACTATGGTGTGCGCCATGCTCTTGAACAGAGGACAATCACATAATTCCCGAGCCTACAGATTCGACTTCACCTCTACGATCCGAATCCTGGGTAGAACATCAGGTCCTGAATTAGTTCCTTATTGATTTCGGTGGCAATAAAACAAAAGACCGGCGGGAGTTGATCGCTCCCGCCAGTCTAAAATGCGATTAGAAGTCACTAATTTATGGAGCCATACCGGGAGGGTTGGCGCCCTGAGGACAAAGCCAAAGTTCCACTAACAGGTCGTCTCGAGATGGTCCAACCAGGGTCACAATCCGTTGCCCATTGATGCCTCTCGAATTTACCACGTAGTCGACGATTCGGGTCGTGCGTTTTTGCACGTCACCCGGACCTCCGCGTTGGCCCGGATAGACAATGACGTAAGCGATCGCGGTCGGATCGTTCTGCAATTCGATTGCGTAGTTATCCAGACGAGCCTTTTCGTCGTTATAAGCGATGGACGGAAATTCATCAAACTTCCTGCACTGTACCGGTACCGGAAACTGGACGGTGCAAGTGGCGGAACAATCGAGATTGTATCCACCCATTGAAAGCGTTGCGGTTACGGTCTGACCAGCTAGTCCTATGGTGTCCACGTGAATGGTACCCGTTCCCTGGCCATCGATGATTCGGCCGGCGGATATGATCCAATTGTAAGTCTGCACCACGTTCGGAGAGCCGCCCTTAACGCTGGATCTGAAGGTGAGTGGCTCGCTTAGCACAACTCTGTCAGGACATTCGATGGTCACGTTTGGACAGGTCGGCGGCGGTGGTGGGCAGCGATTCACAAGGACAGCAGTGGATGAAAATAGCTGGCAGGCTTCGTCGCCGCTACCGCAATCGACGTCGACGTAAGCTCTGTAGTAACCAGGTTGGAGGCCGGAAAGGTCCCAGGAGACTGTTGAACCATCACCCTCAATACGGCCGGCGTTGGCAGTCCAGTGATAACGGATCGGAGAATTGGAGGTGACCTGCGCATTCAAATGCACCATCGCCGATCCGGCACCCTCGCACACGGTTATCACCCGCGGTTCCGCCGAGAGACTAAGTTTTGGCTGAGTAAAGCTGCGGGATTCTGCCCTTACTTTTTGAGCGGAGGCGACAGTAGCACAGGCAAATAAACCCAAAAGGGCAATTGGCAGGAATAGTCTAATTAGGCAGCGATCGTGTCTCAACATTTCCACTCCTTTTGCGGTCATTCTCATTTCCTGGAGTCTCCGATGCCCAGGTCTATTGGCCGACGGGTCCCTTCTCCGGAAGTAGCAGTTGATAGGAAAATAGAGGGAATAGCGCGAACTTTCCAAAACTGTTGGCACGGAAACCATGCCGAAATGGGCCATATTTTTCTCGGCTTCTGTTCTCGCTCGGAACTGATAACCACTTGACCTGCCTCACTCTGCGAGCGGTTTGACTCATCCTGCGAATTCAAGTAGATAAGTGGTCGCCCGAACATCTAGCTGAGTCAAAGCCTGGTAACCGAAATGAAGTCGCGGTTGGAATTCACAGTCGTCGTTATGCTTTCGCTCGTGCTTGGTCAAGCCGGTTGTTCACGGAAGAAGTCAGTGAACGCAAATGCTAATGCCTCAGCCGAAGGCAATCACACGATCGAGGAAGATCGATCAGAGGCGCGAGTTCACCTCGACCAGGGTAAAGAGTTCTACCGCACCGATCAGGATGAAAAGGCAGTCGAGGCGTTTCAAAAGGTGATCAAATTGGACCCGGAACTAGCAGAGGGGCATTTTCGACTTGGTCTGGCATACGACGCGATCGGAAAGGAACAGGAAGCTGAGGGCGCCTACAAGAAGGCTGTCGAGAAGTACAAGAAGTATCTGGAGGCAAACAGCAAAGATGCGGAGGCGTATTATAATCTGGGGCAGGCTTATGCCGGTCTCCACCTTTATAGCGAAGCCGTGAGGGAATATAGGCAGGCAACCCATCTTAAGGATGACGACGCTGATATGTTCTACGACTTGGGAACGGCGCTAACAAGATTGGCGCAATACGATGAAGCAGCAGCCGCCTTTTCCAAGTCGGTAGAGCTCGATCCGGAAAACTATCGCGCGGAAGATGCACTCGAAGAAGCGCGCGAGGGTATACAACGGATCAAGGCCGGTAAGAAACATCAGGAAGATCTATTGAAGAAAGAGAAAGAAGAAGAACTCAAAAATGCGAATGGCGATTCACCGCAATCAAATACATCACCGGGCGCTTCAAAGTCGAACTCTAATTCAAAATCAAACTCGAATTCAAAGTCGAAACCTGCCCGTAAGGTGGCAGTACCCGCACAGTAGCTCGGCCTAAGGAAGGCGCGATGGTTTGGAAGAGCTTAGGCAGTAAATTGAATTAATAAGGAGTGATCAAGAGCAAATGGCAACATACACCCCACCACCATATTTTCCACAGGGCTCGTTAGCGCCGCCCGACAAGAATCGATACAAGAAATTCAAGTTAATGGTCGCTGCGATCGCGGTATTTCTCGTTCTACTATTGGCAGGCATCGGTTGGGGAATCTGGTATTTGCTGAAGACGGCTTTTTAGTTAATTGACGGCTGGCTCCGTATTCGAATCCAATTCCGAGGGTTGCGAGCCTGGAAAATAAGCGGTCGCTGGAGGGGACGTTTTTCCTGTGCTACACCTGCGCTTGACACTTTAAGCCCTGATCCTTATAGTTTCTCGTTTCGGACCTACAGTCTGAAGTCAACAATGCAACGCTTGGTTGGTTCTGTCGGTGTGGAGGCGTTGCCCGACCGGTAATGAAAGGGGTCGGTTTGACAATTATTGTGGCGTAAGTTGTCCTGTCGCGTCGGCATTTGTCGCCAAACATTTGCCAACACCCCGCGCAGGCACGCGTGAAAGGCTCACGGGCCTTCTCGACCTAAATGCGACGCTACAGAAAAGTCGGCTCAAGGGAAGCCACAATCCACACCCGCCTAATCGCGAAGTCAGAACATCCCTGACAGAAATTATTTCAACAGGGCAGCTCGCCTGCGCTGACTGCCGGACAAAGCGGGATTACCGCGAGGTTATCCCGGGTGGGTTTAGCCCACAGGTTCCGGAAAGAGGCAGGCAACGCCTTTTTGCGCGCTGAATACAGAAGTTCGGTCAGAATCGCGAGCGGTAGCGATCACAGTAAGAACAAGGAAAGAAAACGTGCCCACAATAAATCAGCTTGTTCGCAAGGGCCGCCAGGCAGTCAAGTATAAGACCGCCAGCCCGGCGCTCCAGAGTTCGCCGCAGAAGCGTGGCGTTTGCACGCGCGTCTATACGCAAACACCCAAGAAGCCAAACTCGGCGTTGCGCAAAGTGGCACGAGTTCGACTGACTAATGGAATCGAGGTCACGACCTACATTCCCGGCGTAGGTCATAACCTGCAGGAACACTCGATCGTTTTGATTCGCGGCGGTCGTGTTAAGGATTTACCCGGCGTGCGCTACCACGTTATTCGCGGCACCCTCGATTCGGTGGGAGTTGCCGATCGCAAACAGGGGCGCTCGAAGTATGGCGCCAAGCGGCCCAAGGCGGCAGGAAAATAACTTGAAGACGTGCCCGGTGCCAGCAGCCGTAGCAATCAAAGCTGACACCTGAGACCAGATACCTGGAACCTGATCGATATGCCAAGAAGAAGAGTTGCAGAGAGACGAGAAGTACTTCCCGATCCGATTTATAACAGTCCGCTGGTGACGAAGTTCATTAATGGCGTCATGTGGGGCGGCAAGAAGTCGGTGGCGGAGATCATCTTTTACAGCGCAATGCATCAGATCGGCGATAAGACCGGCGAAGAGCCGCTGAAGGTTTTCAAGCGCGCCATCGATAACGTGAAACCGACTGTCGAAGTTAAATCGCGGCGCGTCGGCGGTTCAACTTATCAGGTGCCAATCGAGGTCCACCAGGAAAGGCGCGGCGCCCTGGCAATCCGTTGGATTGTGTCTTATGCGCGCGGACGCGGCGAAAAGACGATGATTGATCGGCTCGCCAGTGAGATTCTCGACGCAGCAAACAATCGCGGCAATTCGGTGAAGAAGAAGGAAGACACGCATCGCATGGCGGACGCTAACAAGGCGTTTGCGCATTACAAGTTTTAAAAGCGGTAAATGGTAAAGGGTAAATAGTAAAAAGCAGTAAATGGTAAATCGTAAATAGAGACTGGCAAACCGGACACCTTCTATTCACCATTTACGATTCACCATTCACAGTTCTTATGGCCAAGCAAGATCTAAATCTGACCAGGAATATCGGCATCATGGCCCACATCGATGCTGGTAAGACCACCACGACTGAACGTGTCCTTTATTACACGGGCATCACGCACAAGATTGGCGAGGTGCACGAGGGCACGGCGACGATGGACTGGATGGAGCAGGAGCAGGAACGCGGTATTACCATTACCAGCGCGGCGACGACCTGTTTCTGGGAGCGTAACGGCGTCGACCATCGCATCAATATCATCGACACTCCGGGCCACGTCGACTTCACCATGGAAGTTGAGCGTTCATTGCGCGTGCTCGACGGCGCGGTAGCCGTATTCGATGGCGTTGCCGGTGTTGAGCCACAGTCGGAAACAGTCTGGCGGCAAGCCGATAAATATGGCGTGCCGCGCATTTGCTTCATCAACAAACTCGATCGAGCAGGCGCTTCGTTTGATCGCTCCTTTGAATCCATCATAACTCGTTTGGGCGCAAATCCAGTCGCCATTCAAATTCCTATCGGCATTGAAGATCAGTTCAAAGGCGTCGTCGATGTGATCGCGATGAAGGGGCTAATCTGGAACGATGAGAGTAAAGGCGCGGAATACGAAACTATCGACATACCGGACGATCTGAAAGACGCGGCCGCGAGTGCTCATGAAAAGCTGATCGAAGCAGTTGCCACCGTCGACGATGGGTTGATGCACAAGTACATCGAAGGCGAGCAGATTAACGAGGCGGAGATCAGAAGGGCTCTTCGTAAGGGAACGCTGGAATTGAGAATCGTTCCGGTGGTTACCGGATCGGCGTTCAAGAATAAGGGTGTGCAGACGCTGCTGGACGCGGTTGTCGATTACCTACCATCGCCGCTCGATGTTCCGCCCGTGGAAGGCGTCAATCCGAAAACCGGACAACTTGAAAGTCGCCCAGCGGACGCCAACGCGCCATTCGCTGGTCTTGTTTTCAAGATAATGGCCGACAAGCATCTCGGCCAACTGTCTTTCGTGCGAATTTACAGCGGCACGATCAAAGCGGGTTCCTACGCTTACAACCCAATCAAAGACACGAAAGAGCGCGTCGGTCGCTTGATGCGCATGCACGCCAACAAGCGCGAAGACATCGGCGATGCGAGCGCGGGCGAGATTATTGCCATCGGCGGAATGAAGCAAGTTACAACTGGCGACACGGTCTGCGACGACAACAAGCCGATCATTCTTGAGAGAATGGAGTTTCCGGCGCCTGTTATCCGGGTCGCCGTGGAACCAAAGACGAGACAGGATCAGGACAAGCTTGGTTTGGCGTTGAACCGGCTAGCCCAGGAGGATCCCTCTTTTACGGTCTCAACCGATCATGAAACCGGGCAAACAATTATTGCCGGCATGGGTGAGCTTCATCTCGAGATCATTGTCGATCGCATGAAGCGCGAATTTGGCGTGGAAGCGAATGTGGGCAAGCCGCAGGTTGCTTACCGCGAGACGATTACTCAGGCCGCCCCCGGTAAGGAAATCTACAAGAAACAGACTGGTGGTCGCGGCCAGTTTGGCCACGTCGAAATTGAGATCGAGCCCGCGCCGGGCGAAGGTTTTGTTTTCGAAAACAAGATTACTGGCGGCGCGATACCGCGCGAGTACATCAAGCCTGTGGAGCAGGGAATCAAGGACGCGATGGAGCGCGGCTTCCTTGCGGGCTATGAAATGGTCGACGTAAGGGTGCGCCTGGTGTTTGGTTCCTATCACGAAGTGGATTCCGACGAGCGTTCGTTTCACATCGCGGGTTCGTTGGCATTCCAGGATGCGTTGCGGAAAGCCAAACCGGTGTTGCTCGAGCCGATCATGCGTGTGGAAGTTGTTACCCCTAACGACTACACCGGCGCGGTCAATGGCGATTTGAATTCGCGGCGCGGGAAGATTGAGAGTATGGAGCCACGCGTCGGCGGCGCCCAGGTTATTACAGCGTTTGTGCCTCTTTCGGAGATGTTTGGTTATACGACTGACTTGCGATCGGCGACTCAGGGCCGCGCCACCTCGACTATGCATTTTGAGCGATACGAGCAGGCGCCAAAAAACATTGCCGAAGAAGTAATCGCAAAAGTTCAGGGAGTAGCTAAATAAAGTGATGGGTGATGAGTGATGAGTGATGAGTCGGTGAACGGCATCATGAATCCTGATTCCTTAATGAAAAGAGAAAAAGATTAAGGAGCGAGCCATACATGTCAAAGGAAAAATTCGACCGCAGTAAGCCGCACGTGAACATTGGGACGATAGGGCACGTGGATCACGGCAAGACGACGTTGACGGCAGCGATCACGAAGGTGCTGGGGAAGACGAATCCGAAAGTGCAGTTCATCGCC
>DASWDX010000165.1:0-8637 GCA_036395055.1 Pyrinomonadaceae bacterium
CTTGGTTTCAGCGTAATTTGTCACTCGCGTCAACTATTGATCCAAATTGAGAACGAAAACTTACCTCTATTCTGAGCCGTTTTATCGCCGACGAAGCAGAGTTTGAAGTCTAAACTGCATTTTCGGATTGTCGGATAATTACTCCAACTGCCGGTAAACGATGGCAATTTCACCAGCGCCAGTCTTCACAAACAACCCAACTTCCCGAGAAAGGGCATTGATCAATGAATGTTACCCACCTGGAATGCGCCGCTTGTCATTTGGAACACGAGGCACGGCGGTTGCTAAATCTCTGCCGTGAATGTGGAAAGCCACTGCTTGTGCGCTATGACCTGGAGCGCGTCCGAAGCGCTTTGACAAAGGAATCCCTGGCTGGACGCCGGGCCGATCTTTGGCGTTATCGTGAAGTATTGCCGGTCGAAAACGACGAAAACATCGTTTCGCTTGGCGAAGGTTGGACGCCGCTGCTGCGCGTTGAGCGCTTAGGAAAGCAACTTGGAATTGCCGAGCTTTACATCAAAGATGAATCGCAAAATCCAACGCAGAGCTTCAAAGCTCGCGGCATGTCGGCGGCGGTGTCGATGGCAAAGGAACTGGGAGCGCAGAAGCTTGCGGTGCCCTCCGCCGGAAACGCTGCGGGTGCACTCGCAGCTTACGCCGCCCGTGCCGGCCTCGAGTGTTTCATCTTCATGCCAGACGATACGCCTCGAGCCAACGTCGTCGAATGTGAACAGACAGGCGCGCATGTGACGTTGATGGCCGGATTGATAACTGACTGCGGGGCAGAAATCGCGCGACGCAAGGAAGCAGAAGGATGGTTTGACGTTTCGACCTTGAAGGAACCCTATCGCGTAGAAGGGAAGAAGACCCTGGGTTATGAGTTGGCCGAACAATTCAATTGGGAACTCCCGGATGTAATTATCTATCCGACGGGTGGTGGGACCGGGCTGATTGGCATGTGGAAAGCGTTTGATGAGATGGAACAGATGGGCTGGATTGATTCAAAACGTCCGCGCATGGTGACGGTGCAGGCGAGTGGCTGCGCGCCAATTGTCAACGCCTTCGCAGCAGGGAAGCGGTTCGCCGACGAGTTTCCCAACGCGGCAACGGTAGCTTCAGGATTGCGAGTGCCAAAGGCGATTGGGGACTTTTTAATCCTGGACGCCATAAGCGCGTCAGGTGGCACGGCAGTCGCCGTTACCGACGAAGAATTGCTTGGCGCAACTCGCGAGATCGGCGCTGCCGAAGGAATATTCTGCGCGCCCGAAGGAGCTGCTTGTTTGCCCGCGCTGCGAAAGCTGCTTACCGCCGGCGAGGTGAAAGCCGAAGAGCGCGTTGTCCTTTTCAATACTGGCGCTGGCGTGAAATATATCGAAGCGTTTTCGTCGGATTCTGATTGAGCGTCCCCAAAAAGGGCCAATTGCCAAAACACCATGGCACACGAAGTAGAATCTCCCATGAAAAAACTACTGACCATGATGGTTGCTTGTTTAGTGGTGAGCGCCGTAAGCGTTCGACCGATTGCGGCTTCCTCGAATGCGGAAAAGGGAGGTGGTTTTGCCGGTAAGGTGAAGTTGGGGGTTGAAAAGCTCGGCTCGGGCCGTGACACCAGTGTTGAAGTCAAGCTCCGCGATAAGACGCGCCTGAAAGGCTATGTCAACGAAATCGGCGAAAATGAATTTGTGGTAACCGATGTCAAAACCGATGCATCAAACAAGGTCGCCTACGCCGACGTCAAGCAGATTAAAGGCAACAATATATCGACCGGCGCCAAGATCGCCATCGGTGTGAGCGTTGCGGTAGGACTGATATTGCTTATCTCGTGGCTAATCATCGCAAGTAGCGACTAGTCAATTTGTTGGCAATGATATTCCATGTAATTGAGGTTAGAAACTTGAGAAGTTTAATTATCTTAGTGCTGCTACTCGTCACGGTTGCCGTTAGGGCGCAACTGCCGCAGACGAACTCGCCCGAGGCAACCGATAAAGCGAAGCTCGACTCGCTGCGCCGCAGCGGAATCGAGGCGCTCTACAACCTCGACTACGATAAGGCGCAAAAGGACTTCAAGGAAATTATTCGGCTGTATCCGACTCATCCTGCCGGTCCACAGTTGTTGGCGGCGCGACTTTGGATTAAGACGCTCTACGAATCGCGGCGATTGCAGTCGTCTCTGTACAGCTCGGAGAGTTTTTATTCGAGCGGTGATGACAAAGTTGATCCGAAGATCATCAGCGAGTTTCGCAATCTTACTCGCGAAGCGAAGCGCCTTGCCGAGGTGCGACTGAAACAGAATCCGAAAGAGATTGAAGCCCTCGATTGGCTAGCTGCGATTCAGGGGCTGAAGGCCTCATTTGAAGAAGCAGTCGAGCGCCGCCACTTCGCCGCGCTTAAAGACGGCGATGATGCGGTCGATCATCATCGCGAAGTTCTCCAGCTTGATCCAACTTTTATTGATGCCGGTCTGACGGTCGGACTCTACGAATACGTGGTGGGCTCGTTGCCATTGCCGATCAAGGTGGTGGCCGGCATAACCGGCTTTCGCGGTTCGAAGAAGAAAGGACTGGCAATGCTCGAGCGTGTGTCTCACGAGGGCTCCTGGTCGCGCGACGATGCGAAGACTCTTCTGATCGTTCTTTACACGCGCGAGAAACGATTTACGGATGCGCTCGCAAACGCACGCGAGCTGACGGCAAAGTATCCACGCAACTATCTCTTCCGCCTGGAAGCCGCGGATGCGCTGGTCTCACAGGCCGAGGTGGAACGAAAAAACAAGAATACTGAGGCGGCTGTTAAAGCCGAGCGCGAGGCGTTTGCCACTTTTGATGATCTGCTGCACGACCGCTCGGTCCGAGACACGGTTTCGCGAGCGCTCGATCTGGTTCACTTCAAGTATGGCGAGGTGTTGCTGACCGCCGGTGAAGGAGAGAGAGCGGCAAAGGAGTTTCTCGCCGCTACTAAAGTGGAACGCGCCGAGCCTACTCTGGTTACCATGGCCCATCTCTATGCCGCGCGTGCTTACGATCTGGCAGGCAAACGCGACGATGCGTTGTCCCAGTATCGCGAAGTTTTGACGCGACCGGATATTTATGCCGCGCACGAAGAGGCAAAGAAGGGGTTGCGCCAACCCTACAAGTCGGAAATCGCAAGTAGTGGAATGTAGAGGGTCTCGGCGGTGAGAGTTGGCGATCCGGCGGGGCAAGCCCGCCTTCCCAACCTCGAGACCTCTAGACTCGCTCGGTTGATCTCGCCTTGAAAGCCTCTCAAGCGAGCATTGAACAACTCAAGTGCGCTCAGCTCTGGGTTGGGAAGGCAGGCTTGCCCCCGCCGATTGGATAACTAATTACTCTACTTTGATCAAAGGTCTCGAGGTTTGTTGGACTATGGAGCAATCAATGAACAGAAGTTTTAAAGACGCCCGGCGAGAACAAACAAGTGTGCTGGCTCCACTTGAAAGAGCGGCGCTACGCGAACTCGCGCGCCGAATGCCAGGGTGGGTAAATTCTGATCACCTCTCACTGCTTGGGCTGGTGGCTATGTTCCTGGCTGGTGTTTGCTATGCCGCCAGCGGGCAAAATCCAATGATGCTTCATCTTGTTAATGTCTGCATCTTTCTCAACTGGTTTGGCGACAGCCTGGACGGCACGCTGGCGCGCTATAGAGACAGGCAACGCCCTCGTTATGGTTTTTATGTTGACCACATCATCGACACCTTCGGGACCATGTTCCTGATCTTCGGTCTCGCACTTTCGGGTTACATGACGGAGCGAGTTGCCGCTGCCGTGCTGATCGTTTTTCTTATGCTGGCAATTAACTCCTACCTGGCTGCATACGCGCTCGGCATATTCAAGATCTCGCAATGGAAAATGGGTCCCACCGAGATTCGATTGCTCTTGATCATCGGCAACCTTTTCCTGATTCACAGTGCGCATACACGCATATTCGGTCACAGGTTTTTGCTTTTCGACGTTGGCGGCGTGGCTAGCATTGTCGCGATGGCAGCGATCCTTGTCTTCTCGTCAATCAAAAATACGCATACGCTTTATGAACTGGAGCGCCTGCCTTGAGGTCAGAGGCCAGAAGTCAGAAGTCAGAGGCCAGACGTCAGAGGTTGGAATCTCTTCTCCTGGCACATACTAACTCTGAATGCGGATCGCCTATCTTTGATCTCTGGCCTCTGGCCTCTGGCCTTTGACCTCTGACCTCTGATCTATGCTTCACTGGATAAAATTTAATTTGGTCGGCGTCGTTGGCTTTGTTTTGCAGTCGGGCGCGCTCTTTATTCTCACCCACACCGCTCCTCGCTTTAGTTACCTCGCGGCGACCGCCGTAGCTGTTGAATTGGCGGTCTTGAATAACTTTGTCTGGCATCAACGATGGACGTGGTACGACCGGCCCACGACAACGAAAAAGGAGACCATGCGGCGGCTGGCGAAGTTCAACATCACAACCGGCGTGGTTTCGCTTGCCGGAAACCTGGTGCTGATGAGCCTTCTTGTTGGCCACTTCGGCCTCCCGGTCCTGAGCGCTAACCTGGCCACCGTTGCGGCTTGCTCGATACTCAGTTTTATTCTCGCCGACCGCATTGCGTTCGATGTGGACAAAGGCACGCCGGCGTAACACGAACTATTAGTTTGCGTTAGGAAGGTAATACTCTCCGTTTCAGCTAATCGCAAACTAACAGTTTGCGTTACTCTCAGGCGCTTGACGTCCCACTCCACACCCGCGTACAAACCTATGAATGACTGAGTTACAAACAGGCGATGTTCCCAAGACCTCAACGGCCGTCGAGACTTTCGATCTTGTGCGGCGCTTCAATGATTTTGTAGCCGTTGACAACCTCAACCTTAGTGTCCGGCGTGGCAGCTTCTTTGGCTTTCTTGGTCCCAACGGCGCCGGCAAATCCACGACGATAAAGATGCTGACCGGGTTGCTCGCGCCGACGAGCGGCAAGATTCGTGTGCTCGGTCGCGACCTTTCCGCGGAACCTTTGGAAGTGAAAAGAAGGATAGGAGTCGTCCCGGAAGACCTCAATCTTTTTGAAAGACTCTCCGGCGCCGAGATGCTTGCCTTCACTGGACGGATGTATGGTCTGCAAAAATCAGACATTGCCCAGCGCTCGCCGGAGCTTCTCGACCTCATGGAACTTCGCAACGAGCCACGCAAACTGATTGTTGAATACTCGCATGGGATGAAAAAGAAACTATCCCTGGCGTGTGCCTTAATTCATCGCCCCGATATTCTTTTCCTTGACGAACCTTTTGAAGGTGTGGACGCAATCGCCTCACGCACGCTGAAGGATCTGCTCTCCCGGCTGACCGCGCGCGGCCTAACGGTTTTCCTGACCTCGCACGTGCTGGAAATTGTGGAGAGGCTGTGCACTGATATCGCGATCATTTCGCAGGGCAAGCTGCTCGCCGCCGGTTCGCTTGACGAGCTGCGCAAGGGGATCCAACTTGAAGACGACGGCAAACACACAGGTCCGATCTCCCTCGAGGAATATTTCATTCACATAGTCGGCGGCGAGCGCAGCACGGGCGAAGAGGAAGTGTTGCAGTGGCTGACGTAGAGTTTGCGCAAACGTCTACGAACGGAAGGATAATCCGATGTTTGCAAATTGCGCTTTCGATATATGTCAGTTTTGGAATGGAATACTTCCTGGGACCTTAGCTTCTGTTTTCGCCGCGATCCTGGTTTTGTCCTATGGCGGCGAAACAAAGCGCGTGTAGCGGATTGTTGTAAGAGTCAATGTTATCTCGCGGCTGTGCCGCCGCACAGTCCGGTAAGGCTCTGCCTTACCGTTGAGTCTCTGAACCGTACTGGAGGCTACGCCTCCGATTCATGAGGCAGAGCCTCATGAAAGAAATAAATAAGCGCGCGTCGGAAAGGCGGAGCCTTTCCGCACTGTGCGGCGGCGGAGCCGCACTGGTTGATTGAGTGGCGGGTTGGAGGCGTTCCGTACATCAAAGCGCCTACCAGCAAAAAGACTAATCCATCCGACGCGCAGACGCATTCCCTGAAAGTCTCTTTCAAAAGTAACGGTTGCATGACGCAAGGCGCCTTCTCACAGATTAGTTACTGGAACCGCGTTGCGCACGAAAAGCGCTTCTCGCATCCGCTGCATCTGGATTGGCTGGCGCGCTATCTCGACACAAATTCGCGCATTCTTGACTATGGTTGTGGCTATGGACGCACGTTGGCTGATCTCTCGCAGGCGGGTTTTCGGAATCTCATTGGTGTGGATTTTTCGGAAGCAATGTTGGCGCGCGCGCGCATGTCTTTACCCAATGCGAATGAGTTGCACACAAATTCCTTGTCGATATCGTTGGTTCGAAATGATGGAGGCACTCTCCCTTTCCAAAATGATTCCTTCGACGCGATGTTACTCTTTGCCGTGCTTACCTGTATTCCTGATAGCAAAGAGCAGTGGTCTCTCCTGGCTGAAGCTCAACGCGTGCTTCGGCCTGCTGGGTTGCTTTACATTAGCGACGTGCTGGTTAATGACGACCAGCGCAATCGAGAACGTTACGAGCGGGGTTTTGGAAAATACAAATGCTACGGGGTGTTCGAACTTCCGGAAGGCGTCGTCGTGCGACATCATCAAAGGGAATGGATTGAAGAACTATTAAGCCCTTTCCAACAGTCGGAGTATGAACCCTTTACCGTGACGACAATGAATGGCAACGTATCAGCGGCCTTTCAATATCTGGGCCGCAAGCCAGGGTGACGTTAAAAACCTGCCAACAACGGAGGTAGAGACTTGTCAGCTACAACTCTGCGGGTGATTGGAATTCTATTTCTAGTAGCGGCTGCCGTAGTGGCAGTTCTGAACTTGAAGCGCGTGGCAAACTTAGGGATGCTCTGGCTCAACGCGCCGCTGCTCGTTATCGGCATAGCCTTCATCGCGATGTCGGCCCGACGTAAATAAGGATGCAATTTGACAGGTGCAGTAAGAAGCTAATCGCAAAGAGCGCGAAGGATTCGCAAAAAAGCCGCAGAGAGGATTAGTTATGACACCTTTTCCTACGGCACTTCAATAATCAGCTCGCGTCCGAAAGTGAAGTTTGGCCGCTTGCGACCCTTCAGGTACTTAGCGGCGGTCTGTGACAGTGCGGTGATTAGTATCGGTAGCGCGATTGTCGCGTCGCAATTTACATACGCACTGTGAGCGCCACGAGCCAGCTTTCCGTAAACCAATCCCTCATCAAACGAAACTGCGTTTGAGCGACCACCCGGATGTGGGGCGTCGGTAGTGATCTGAATGGCATACTTGTGACCCTGATGGTGATTCTTGAGGATGAAGGAAGAGACCTCTGTCTGCTGAACAAAACTTTTCGGTGTGCCACCGCCCAAATTGATAACCCCAGTAAGGCGCGCGCGCGCCGTGACGTTTGTCATGTCGAGCACGTCCTGGACGATGTCAAACATGAAGTTGTTCTTCTTTTCAAAACGCGCGGCGGCAATTCCAACCGCAACGCCGCTATCGGCGACAGCCGGACAAAAGATCGGCACTCGCGCTTTATATGCAGAGGTAAGAACGCCATCTTCCGTGGCAATCTCCGCCAACTCACGGCCCAACAGATGGAGATACTCGCGCGTCGAATAAGGACGCGACTGGTCAAGCTGGTTGGTAAAGCCGCCGACCCACTCGTTGGCTTCCCGGTATTCTTCGTCGCTGGCGAGCAGGTCCCACATGCGACTGATCTGCGACGCGTCCAGTTCGGCGTCCGTCATGTTCGGATGCGCCTGGAAATGGTAGCGGCCAAGGGTTTCGTGTAGATCATGAAAAAGCAGTGAGCCGGAGAGTACCAGCACATCAACGAAGCGGTTCTTAATTACGTACGCGAGCAGACGCCGCATGCCTGCCGGTATCAGAGCCCCTGAGCCGGCAACGATAATGGTGGTGTTGTCGCCGAGCATGTCGAGCCAGATACGATGGGCCTCCGCGAGTTGGCGACCACCGAAGCCTGCGCCCTCCATTTTTTCGAGCAGACCAGCAACCGAGCGATCGCGATCCACCTGAACCGGCCGAGTGGGCGTCGTAAGATACTTCGATGCCTTGGGTTTTCGCTGCGTAACCATAAATCTGTCAACCTCTCAGAGTGTGAACGTCAGGAAATGATTGCCGGTTCACTTCAGAACAAATAAGCAAGTAGCTAAAAATCGGTACGCCGCCGGGAACGCGTCTTTGCTCCGTTAACCGCGAGATATGTATACGCGTCGTAACGCGACTCATAGAACTGGGCCAGTTCGGCGCCTTCGGCCTCAGTCAATTCACCATCCTTGACCCGCTGATTTATCAGGCGACGAAACCCATCGTGAAGCAGACTCTTCTCGTAGCGCGCGCGCTCGGTTGCTTCGCCGACGGTGGTGCCGCGGATTACCTTTTTGATCAGGTAGCCTTCGTCATCGATATAAATATGGGCCTCATGCGGCGTGCCGAAAAGGTTGTGGTTGTTTCCCATTACCTCCTGATAAGCACCAACCAGCAGGAATGCGAGGTAATAGGTTTCACCTGGAATTAAAGAATGCAGTTCAAGCACCTGCTTGACGTCATGCAGGTCCACAAACTTATCTACCACGCCGTCTGAATCGCACGTGATATCGCAAAGCGTGGCATATTCGGTCGGTGGCTTGTTG
>DASWDX010000166.1:0-4492 GCA_036395055.1 Pyrinomonadaceae bacterium
CGATATTCTAGAAATACGGATCTATTCGTAAGTGATCCCTGACTTCCGAGACCCCAGGCGCATGACTAATCGAGCCGATTACAGCGCGTTTCTCCTGCCATGAATGCACGCGGCCCCAGAGATCAACAGCGCCATCGTGCACATCCACACGCAACCTTTCAGCCTCCCGATCGGCGCGTCGCTCAAGCGCATATTCTATTTCTTCCCGAAGTTCCTGGGGGTCAACTACCTTGGGAGCCACGGTAATTTCATTAGTCAGGCCGATAACGCCCTCAAGCCGCAATACCGAACGCTCGGCATCCTCGCGCTGGTGCCAGAAATCCACATCGCCTTCGAGAGTCACCCAGCCGTTCGATACTGTTGACTTAATGCGCTCATCAGGAACCAGCGCATCCCATTCAAGAATGTGGCGCACGGCAAGTGCGATCTCGGCATCGCTTCTCATGAAGATTCCATCGGGTATGACTGCAACATCGTTCGCGACGTCTAATACACCGCTGATTCGATGCGCGGCTTCCTGCGCTGCTAATTTTTGCGCATAGCTGGAAACGACGCCAGTGAGGGTCACCACACCCTGCATTACTTCGACTGCAATCCTGGACCAGCCGATTCGCGAATCCCACTTCAACTCGCGCAGTACTTGTTGTTTGATTTCGTTGTCGGTTTTCTTTCTTTGCATAGGTCTAACTCCTCAATTTTTCGGATGACGCCAATGCGCACGCCGCCTCCGCCGCCAGTTGCGATCGCCACGATCGGTTTCGGCGGGTTGCTCCTTCTTTTTTGCAACACGGATGGTCTAATACACCGATTGCTCGCCGATTCTGCCACTTACACGCCGGCTGCCAGGGGTTGCATTACCTGCTGGTGCGCAACGGAGTGAGTACAAATCGCTTTATATGTCTCAACCACGTCCGCGTAAGAAAGATTAGCGTTCTTCTTATCCGCGACTTCTTTGGCGTTTACCACGATGTCATTCATCGACAAGATGCCCGCCAGCTTTCCGTCATCTGCAACAACGGGGAGGCGGCGCACCTTATTCTCTTGCATCGTCTTGAGTGCCACACGCACATCATCATCTGGTTTGCACGAGAACACTCGTCCTGAAGAAACGTCTTTAATCGCGATATTCTCAAGATAGCGACCCTGGATGACCGCCGCCATGCAGATATCGCGATCGGTGATTAGCCCCACGACCTTTCCGCCTTCGGCAACAACCGGCAAGATTCCGCAGTCCGTGTTCCACATGGTCCGAGCTGCATCAGCCAGATTGTCAGTTAAGGTGCAGGCTTTAGCGTTTGCGCTCATTATTTCTTTGACTTTCATGACCCATATCTCCTCAGAAACCTCACTCTTCAAGACACATTTCAACTTGCTCTGCCGGGAGGCAGGAAATAGCCACACCAGCAGCGCCAGAAATTGCAATTTTCTATCTTAAGACGATGCAATGGACGTACCGACTGGCACGCGCGGAAATGCCCTGCGTTTATGCAATTCGAGTGAATTCGAGTAATCGATTTTGTGGAAAAATTCGCTTAGGGTAGGGGAGAAACTCGCCGCGCATTGTTGCGTGTCAATCGTCGTGCCAACGTTCGGCCACCGGCATCGGATCGCGACCTGCTTCGTTGAGAGATGATACGCTTCATTTGCTGCAGCTCGCCTTTGTTCTACAAGGCATCGCTCAGCACACGTCTCGCCTGTGCGGTCCAAAACGAACTTTCCAAAGGACGATATTCTTTAATCAATCTGTTTATATATCCGATAGCAAGGTGGGATGATGAGCGACGCTCGAGTAGTGTCCTATTCTTGGGTTGCTATGAATTTCGTGATAATGATGCAACGTTCATCTGGTCGAATTCGGCCAGGCTGATAGCGCGGAGGAGACGAAATGATTTATCGAACATTGGGCAGCACCGGCGAGAAGGTCTCAGCGATCGGAGTTGGCGGCTGGCATCTAAGCCTGAAACACGTTGACGAGCAGTTGGCAATTCGCATTGTTCGTTCGGCCATCGATGGAGGCATTAACTTCCTCGACAACTCATGGGACTACAATGACGGGGCGAGTGAGTTACGGATGGGCAAAGCACTTCGCGATGGTTACCGCGCTCGTTCCTTTGTGATGACCAAGATTGATGGGCGCTCCAAAAAGGAGGCTGCCAGACAACTCGACGAATCACTGCGGCGTCTCGGCGTCGACTGCATCGATTTGGTGCAGCATCATGAAATCATCCGGTTTGAAGATCCGGACCGTGTCTTTGATGACCAGGGAGCGAACGCCGCGCTCGTTGCGGCACGTACCGAAGGAAAGCTTCGCTATATCGGATTCACAGGTCACAAAGATCCGCGCATACACCTCTACATGCTCGAGGTAGCTAAAGAGAATGGCTTCAAGTTTGACACGGTTCAAATGCCTTTGAACGTTATGGACGCGCATTATCGCAGCTTTGAGAAAATGGTTGTCCCCGAATTGGTAAAGCTTGAGATAGGCATCCTGGGAATGAAGTGCATGGCAAATGGCATTCTTTTGAAGTCGAAGACTGTAAGTCCAATTGAGTGTTTGCACTATGCGCTTAGCCTTCCCACGTCTGTCGTTATCACAGGCATGGACAGCATGAAAATCCTTGACCAGGCGTTCACAGCGGTTGAATCGTTTCATCCCCTCAGCAATGACGAGCGCGATGCATTGCTTGCGAGGACCCGTGCGGCTGCAGCGAAGGGTCACTTCGAGCCGTTTAAGACATCATCAATTTTTGATGGCACCGCCGAGAACCCGGAGTGGCTCGGTGAGGAGCCGCAAGCACTTCAGGAGCTAATGCCTGCGTAGGTTATTTTTCCAAAAACTCGCGCAGCGATCTGAATCATGAAACGAGTCGGAGGCGTTGCAACAACTCCGTAAACCTGCGATCGCAAGCGGTCCAACTTGGAATCAACCTTCAACATCACGATCCTCTCATCGCGGTCTTCATACGCCTTTTCCAACCAATTCAATGATTGATCCTTTTCACCGAGCGCGGCATAGATTCTGGCGATGTGGTAACGGCGAAGCCTGCGGCGCTGATTGCGATGTCAATTCTCCCAGCACCGCCTTCGCCTGGGTAGGTTTTCCTGAGATGGCATAGACGTAACCCAGTCCCGCCGTTCCCATTGTGCTGTCAGAGAAAGAACTGATCTTTCGATACTCTGCAATTGCCTGGTCGTACATTCTGGCAAGGGTGGCTGTTCTGGTGCATGTGGTCGATGTGGCATCCTCTTCTCGGTTGGTATTTAATGAGCTGAAGATGAAAGCCTGGACATTGGACACACCCGCTCTCATTACCGATCGTCCGCTCCACCTTCGCGAGTTGCCTGTACCCAGTCCTGCTGACGACGAACTGTTGTTGCGCATTCATGCTTGCGGCATTTGCCGCACGGATCTGCATGTTGTCGAAGGCGAGTTGCCTGTTCGCCGCTCCCCTTTGATCCCCGGTCATCAAATTGTCGGACGGGTCGCCGCTTTCGGATCGCGGGTCGCGGATTTTGCAATCGGAGATCGAGTGGGCGTGGCCTGGCTCAACCGCACCTGTGGCGTATGCGAGTTTTGCCTTACCGGCCGAGAAAACCTTTGCGAGCAGGCCAGGTTCACCGGTTGGACTGTAGATGGTGGTTATGCAGAATACGCAGCTGCCCCCGCCGCTTTCACCTACCGCTTGCCGCACAACTTTAATGATATTCAAGCCGCGCCACTTCTCTGCGCCGGCATCATCGGTTATCGCTGCCTGCGTCTCACTGGAATCACTGAGGATGAATGGAAAGGTGCACGGCTCGGCCTGTACGGCTTCGGGGCTGCGGGACACGTCTGTATTCAACTGGCCCGCGCGCGTGGAGCGGAAGTCTACGTTTGCACTCGCGATCGTGAACGGCATCAAGCGCTGGCTCGCGAACTCGGCGCCACGTGGGTTGGCGATGCCCAGGATAAACCGCCCGTGAAACTTCACGCTTCGATTATTTTCGCGCCGGCTGGTGAACTTGTTCCCGTTGCGCTTGCGGCCCTTCTCAAAGGAGGCAGCGTGGTTTTAGGCGGCATTCACATGAGCCCGATACCATCCTTCGATTATTCGCTTATCTACGGTGAGCGAGTGGTCCGTAGCGTCGCCAACAACACGCGAGACGATGGCACTGAGTTTCTCCTTGAGGCGTCGCGCATCCCCGTACGCACACATACGCAAACCTTCCCATTCGATGAGGCAAACGAGGCGCTCATTGCTCTTAAGAACGATTCGATTAGGGGAGCGGCGGTGCTTGTAACAGATTAATGTTAACTCACATTGGGCACCCATTAGCTGTGCCAAAAAATATCAACTAAAGAAGCTCGACTGGCTATGTAAGACAGTCCCGTCGCTACCGCTCCGGGTTCTGTATTTGTTTTTCCTCGCTCTCAATCTCTTAAAGGATTTGAAGAGAAGCCAGAAACAGGTGCACTACAAAACACGTAAAAGTGAAGAAACCGATGTCGTGG
>DASWDX010000167.1:0-19096 GCA_036395055.1 Pyrinomonadaceae bacterium
TCTCGAGTAATCCAAAAGGTGTTCAACCCCAACCAAACTCTCGTGCGATAGAAGGTCGCTCCGAAGTTGAGTTCGACGTGCTTGGCTCGCAGTTCGTCTGGAACCTCACGATTAGGCTGCTTTCTACATCTTTGCTGTCGGGCCTCGGTACTAGCGAGGTGGACTCTCATTTACACCGAGGCTTATAGGCTGGAGTGAAAACTCAGGAATCCCACCCACGGAAGTGGGTGGACTTTTTCAGATCCAACCTACAAAGAAAGGCCTCCGAAACCGTGGAATCCCGCCAACGGCAGTTGGGGGATTGTTCAGATCCTGCCTTGCATCGTAAAGCGCCTCAGCCTTATTCTCCGTCCATGTACCTCACACCCTTCACAAGCTTGGCCTGGGCTTACCAGCTTCACTACTATCTCTGTTTTCGCACACATCGCCGCCGGCCGCTTTTCACCTCAAAAACCTCCCAACTCACGGAGTTCGTAAGCGAGATCTGTGCACGGCATAACTATCATGCACTGGAGTATCAGTCGCGTTCCGACCAATTCCGTTGCCTGCTTAGTCTGCGACCGGCACAGGCGATCTCCAAGGTGATACAAACTATAAAGGCCAACTCGTCGCGAGAGTATAGCCAGCAGTTTGTTCTAGCAAAGCCTGTGTGGGCTCGTGGATTCCTGGCCAAAAGCGTAGGGCGTATGTGCACCGGTGCGGTCCGAAAATATCTTGAACAACAATCACAGCATCACGGTTACGATTCTCGTGTACTGCCACCTATCTATCGCTACCGTGCGTCACAGCCAGTCGAGCTCAAGGCTGCGCATGCCTGTTTTGACTTAAACCCTCACCTAGTCTTTGCCACTTGCCAGCGAAAGGGAGTCTTCACTTCTGACTTGGGTAAGGCTCTCAGCGATTATTGGTTGAAAGTAGCAACTGCGCGTGGTTTCGCGATCGATCAGATCAGTGTTGTCCCAGATCATGTACACCTGTTAGTCAGGATTGTTCCGAAGATGAGTATTGAAGAGTGTGTTCTGTTGCTAATGAACAACGGACAACACTTCATTGGCAGGAACTACCCACAAGCGTTGATCGAAGCTGGTATTAACCAATTGTGGGAAGCTTCGGTGTATGCAGGGACCTGCGGTGAACTGACGACGGCACTAATCAAGGCGTGGTTGAATACGCCCTTGTAGTTGCATCCTGTCGCCCTGCGAGCCTTAGTTCTCCAAGGCAGGATCTGAACAATCCACCAACTGCCGTTGGTGGGATTCTCCTGTCTGAGAGCGTTGCTTGCTGTAGGCTAGGCCTGAACAATCCACCCACTCCCGTGGGTGGGATTCCAAGTGTTAGGCAGTCTCCAAAGCCGCGAGGCGAATGAGGCGTCAGAAAACGAAACTGCATCGGTAATCTTAGGGTTGGACTTCTGATGACAAGCGAAGCGTGGTAGATACAAAGACTGGCTTTCTTGGTATCGTCTTGAATTCGTGGCTTAAGTCTTTGGGTTGGAGTATCCCCTTCTATGCGCAGAGTTAACCTTTTACTAAGGCACACAATCTTTCTTTGCACAGCATTTTCACTTTTCAGCTTCATGCTTTGCTTTGCCCAGTCTCCGACTGATGAGTGGCAGTTCTACGGAGGCAATCAGGCCGGCACTCGCTATTCGCCACTAAAAGAAATCAACCGCGGCAACGTCGCTCAATTGCGCAGGGTCTGGGCCTATCACACCGGTGAGTTGGACCTCGGTCTGCGAACTGCTTCATTTAAGGCTTCGTTCTCCTGTACGCCTCTTGTCGTCAGCGGAGTGATGTATCTATCGACTCCGTCAAGCCGCGTCATCGCGCTCGAGGCGGACACAGGAAAAGAGATTTGGACATTCGATCCGCAGGCCGGCAAGAAGGAGCGCGAGTTCAATTCTCATCGTGGTGTTTCCTACTGGGAAGGCGCCTCACTTAAAGGTGCCGCTAGAGACCGGCGCATACTTTTCGGGACGGTCGACGGGCGGCTCTTTGCGCTCAACGCTGAGACAGGCCGGCCCGCTCCTGATTTTGGCCAGGGTGGCCAGGTTGATCTGCGTGCGGATGGCGCGGACAAGTGGGCCCAGACACCGTCGTGGGGTGCGCGGGTCACTTCTCCCGCAGCCATTTACAAAGACCTGGTGATTGTCGGGTGGGGCCTGCCGGAGTTCCCTGCCCTGGGGCCCAGTGGTGACGTTCGCGCCTACAATGTGCGCACGGGTGAACTCGTCTGGACCTTTCACACTGTGCCTCGTCCTGGTGAGATGGGCCATAACACATGGAACGCAGACTCGTGGAAGGAGCGGATGGGCGCTAATGTCTGGTCCATGATGAGCGTCGACGAACAGCGCGGCCTGATCTTTCTGCCCACCGGCTCGCCTGCTTATGACTTCTACGGCGGTGACCGGAAGGGACAAAACCTTTTTGCCAATTCTCTTGTCGCGCTCAACGCGGCGAATGGAAAACTAGTCTGGTATTTCCAAATGGTCCATCACGATCTATGGGACTATGACCTGCCGGCGCAACCACTTTTGATCACCATCAGGTCACATGGCCGCGCAGTACCGGCAGTCGCACAAATAACCAAGATGGGCTTCGTCTTTGTGTTTAATCGGGTAAACGGGAAACCGCTCTTCCCAGTCAAAGAACAGCCGGTGCCTCAGAGCGATGTGCCCGGAGAGGCGACATGGCCCACCCAACCTTTCCCGAGTAAACCACCAGCCCTGGCCCGTCAGTCAATGACCTGCCAGGAGATCAGCCGCGTCTCACCCGAGTCACAAACCTACTGCACTGAGCTATTCAAGAAGCTTTCCAACAGAGGTATGTACACTCCCGCCGGCGTAGAACCAACCTTGATGTTTCCCGGCTATCACGGTGGCGGCAACTGGTCGGGAGGCGCGTTTGACCCGATCTCGGGTTACCTGTACGTGAATATGAATGAAGACGGCGCCATCGGTGCAATGACACGACAAGGGAAAGACGACCCAATGCCCTTTGTGCGCCAGGGCAGATTCGAGGAGTATGCCTGGTTTCGTGATCAGAACAACCGACCATGTCAGCAGCCACCCTGGGGCACACTCAGCGCTGTCGATTTGAATAAGGGTGAGATTGTTTGGAGAGCACCGCTCGGAGTGGTAGAGGAGCTTGAAGCCAAAGGAGTGCACAATACCGGCACGCAAAATTTGGGCGGGGCGATTGTCACAGCAGGGGGACTGGTGTTTATCGCCGGCACGACCGACCGACGGTTGAGGGCCTTTGACGCACAGTCAGGGAAAGAGTTGTGGCAAGCACTCCTCGAGGCTGATGGTCACGCTACGCCGATGACCTATCGAGGGAAAAAGAGTGGCCAGCAGTATATCGTGGTCGCAGCGGGAGGCGGTGGCTTTCTCAGATCTCTCAGTAGTGTGCTCTCAGATACGTTAGTGGCTTATGCGCTGCCAAAGTGACGTTGCGGAACGAGAGCGTGTCCGGTGGTTCAATACCGTCACGACTGAGCGTCGAGCCCAAGCTCAGCCAGTCATTCCCCCGGTTTTTCAGGATTCTATCGCTAAGCCGAATTAGTAAGGAACAACTGCGATGCGGCGACTAGACGAAGTACTTCTGCAACCAACTCATCACCGTCTGCGGGCTTAGTCAGATATCCCTGGGCACCGGAACCCAGAGCTTGCTCCTTGTCTTTATCGTAGGCGGCGCCTGAGTAAAAAAGGATCGGTGTCTTTGAGTCGAAACTCCTCAATTCCTGACAGAGTTCAACTCCAGAAGAACCAGCAAGCCAATTGTCTAATAGATAAAGATCGAACCGTTGGGTTCGAGCCAAATGCACGGATTCAGGAGAGCTTGCCGAGGTAACTACCTCACAGTCATGACCACTAAGCAGTAGGACAATCAGATCACGAGTGTCCGGGTCGTCCTCTGTACAAAGGATCCGAAACTTAGGGGTGGGCATGTAATTGCAGCCTTTCGGAGGTGGAACGTTTATTCAGCGAGACGGCGAGCAATCGCGTCAGCGTTAAGGAAGAATACCGCGTAGACCTCCTTGACACAAGCTCAGGGGTGGACCAGCAACTTCGCTTCTGATAAGGACGGCGAGACACCTGAACAGAGTAGACGAACTCGTCGCAACTGTTGAGAAACTAGTAGCTACAGCTCACACGAAGTGCCACGAATACTGACGATCTTGAGCGGTTATGCCGAACAAAGACTCTTTTTGATTCTCTTTCCCTTTCGTGTCAGAAAATCCATAATTTCCTGCTAAAAGCGTTCCTGGTTCCCTTCAAAAGCGTTCCCCTTTTACAAGCGACTCGTCGGGTTGCCCCTCCCAAGTAGCGGCCTTTCGGTATGAATAGGTGTCGTTGCGGTAGAAAAGAAATAAAGAGTGCTATGCAGGAGAGGCCAACGTTGGGCCGCAAGATAGGCGCTAACGACGGTTGACTTTGGACCAAACGCGGCACGCGCTGGCGGACCTGTGCTGAAGAAACTAAGGATCCGGCTGCGCAAGGAGAAGAGATATGGCGAAGTGTGAAGTATGCGGAAACGACTATTACTTGTCTTTTGAAGTTATTACCACCGGCGCCAGACACACGTTTGATAGCTTCGAGTGTGCGATTCACAAGCTCGCTCCGGTCTGCGACCACTGTGGGTGCAAGATTATCGGTCACGGCATCGAGGCCAATAAAACCTTCTACTGTTGTGCCAACTGCGCGCACGAGTCTGGCGTGGCAGAAGTGAAGGACCATGCATAAGGAAGTCAAGCCAAGTGAAATTGGCAGCCGTTTGATCATTGGTTTACACAGTCAAGACAGAGTCCATAAGCAGACCTGCTTCGAACTACGAACGCTATTACGTAGAAGCGATTACATTTTGCCGGTGCGCTTCCATCTGTAGCTCATGAACGAGTGCTTCCAAACGCGTTAACGGCAGGGGGAGGTCCGGTCATCAACCAGTGACCGGACTTTCCCCGGATAACCAAAGGATAATTTGACCAACACAAGGTCCGAGCAAAGATGGGGAGTTGGATATGACGAGAAAACAGAGCAGACCTGCAGACGATAAAGCGAGAACTGCCGATGCTGAGCGGAAACGCGAAAGTGGAACGCCCGGTGGCGGGCAAGGCCGCAAAGACAAAATCGAAAAATCCGGAGTCTACCCAATATCTGCTGCGGAGGCGCCAGTCCAGATGCAATGGTTCATGGCGAAGCTTCGTGGGGCCAGGGAGAGCGAGGCACAGCGGGTTATGAAGATTCCGTCGGTTCCGAGTTGATCTATTTGGGAGAAGAGTTGGGCATAATCGGCGGCGCCACAGAAGGTGAGAGTGGCGCATACAAGCGAGAAAATAAGTCAAAGGGAGAAACAAACATGAGGTGTAAAGAGATAATGACAAAAGATCCCGTCTGCTGTTTACCGGGTGACTCAGTGGACCAGGCGGCTCAGTTAATGAAGGTCGAAGACATCGGTTCGATTCCTGTAGTGGCAGACCAAAAAACGAAGCGACTCCTGGGTATTGTTACGGATCGGGATCTAGCTGTAAAAGTGGTGGCCCCAGCATGCCACATTCAGTCGGTCACCGTTGAAGAAGTAATGTCGCGCGATCCGATGACCTGTCATGCCGAGGATGATCCACAGAAGGCCGTAGAAGCCATGGAGAAACACCAGGTCCGGCGTATTCCAGTAGTGGACGACAATGATCGGATCATCGGGATCATTGCCCAAGCTGACATTGCAACCCGCGCAAGAGAACCTGAAACGACAGCTGAGGTAGTTGAGGAGATCTCGAAATCAGCGGCTGCTTGACTTCGGAGACCTCCCATTCGCAATCCGATTTGGGGTGGTAAGCATGTGTCGCACAAGACTCCCAAGATGCTGCAACTGATTTTGCTCGGTGTCGGAGCAATGAACTCGCCTCGTTACCAACCTGCGGGCTTGTTCATTCAACATGGCAAGACGAGCTTGATGATCGATGGTGGAGGCGCAGCGCCGAAGCATAACCTCGTTGCCTGGCTGGTTACCGACGAACAGGGAGAGCTGATTCGCGCGATTCGCAAATTGGCCCGACCGATGCATCTTGAGCCGTCAGTGGACACCTTTGTATCGGATGAACTCTCTATCGAGCCTCACTCGGTTGTTCATACTTCTCATGCCGCTTACGGCTACACAATAGGAGCTTGCGGTAAGAAGATTGTCTGGGCGCCGGAGTTTTTGAAATTTCCAGGGTGGGCGGAAGGAGCGGACCTGATGTTTGCGGAAGCTGCGGCCTGGAACCGGCCCATTCTGTTCCGAGGCGGTGTGGGCGGCCATGCGCCGGTTAAGCAGATCGCGCGTGACGCTGTGAAACACGAAATCAAAAGACTCGTCTTTGCGCACATCGGGCGCCCAACTATCAAGGCCCTCGACGCCGGAAAGAACGTTGGCTTTGGCGAATTTGGCAAAGAAGGCGATCTCTATGTAATAAGCAGAAAGCGCATTTCAAGACGAGGGGCACGCCAAAGCCGGAAAACGAATTCGTGAGTTGTTTTACTGTTTGTGATTTTACCGAAAAAGGAGTGTGAAAGATGAGACTTTCGAGCACAGCTTTCGATGAGGGCGGAATGCTGCCCCCTCGGTTTACATGCGATGGCCAGGGAGTTTCGCCACCGCTTCAGTGGAGGGAGGTACCTGACGGGACGCAGGGTTTCGCGCTGATCTGCGAAGACCCCGATGCGCCGAGCGGGGTGTTCACCCATTGGCTGCTGTACAAACTATCCTCGGGCAGCCGCGAGTTGGGGGAGGGTATACCCAAAGATGACGTGCTTTCGATTGGCGCGCGGCAGGGGACGAACAGTTTCGGCGATGTAGGCTACGGCGGAGCCTGTCCTCCGCAGGGTGACGGAGAGCATAGATATATTTTCAAGCTCCACGCCCTTGATACCGACCTTGCAGTGGAGCCAGGAGCAAGTAGAGAACAGTTGCTCACCGCCATGCGAGATCACGTCCTGGCTGATACACAACTGACGGGCAGGTACAAGAGATGACATTACCGTCATTCACAAACAAGTGTTCAGCTGTTCACTGGGATCGCAGCTCGCCCGCTGTAAGCACCGCAAGTCCGGTGGCGCCGAATGGTCCATCAATCGGCGGCGTGGGGTATCTTTAGAAAACATTTGTGCGCCCCTATTGTACCTGGGCTCTCAAAGCGAACACACGCCATGATCAGCCTTATGAACGCCAGGCAACCTTCAATGCTGAGCCCACTAGCTATCAAACTAAGATTCGCTGCAGTTTCCTTGTTTCTTGTTCTGCCTGTGTCCACAGCCTTCTGTCAAAACGCCCAGACCCAAGTAGATCAGCGGACCGACCGCCCTCTTAATATGCTGGTTTTAGGAGATTCTATTATGTGGGGCCAGGGATTGAAGGTGGAGCATAAATCCTGGCATCACGTAAAGGTTTGGCTGCAGAAAACAACCGGTAGAGCAGTTATCGAAAGAGTGGAAGCTCATTCAGGCGCGGTCATCGAACGAAGCTCAACGCCAGAGAGGTTGAGCGAGGCGAACGGCGAGGTTGATCTCGCTCTGCCAACTCTTAATGAGGAGCTGGATAATGGTCTGCGATTCTATTCTGACAGTTCGAACATTGATGTAGTGCTTGTCAGTGGTTGCGCAAACGATGTCGGATTGCAGAATCTCTTGAATGCTACTGCCACAGAACAGATCGATGAGATGACAGAGGTGAAGTGCGGCCCGCCAATGGAGAAGCTGCTGCGCAGGATCACGACTTCATTTCCCGCTGCTCGCGTGATCGTGACGGGCTACTATCCTTTCTTTTCCGAGAAGACGCGAAACGATTTTATTCTGAAAGGCCTGGTGAAAAGATTTTTCAAGATCATTCCCGGTACGCCGAAAATGAGCAGCAGAGAAGTCCTTGAACGCCTAGCGGCGAATTCCAATGAATGGTATCGAGCCTCAAACAAGGCACTGACTGAAGCGGTGCGAAAGGTTAACTCCGGACTGGAAGCGAAACGTCAGCGCGTTGCGTTTGCCAAGATCGAGTTTTCACCTGAATATTCGTTCGCCGCTTCGCAGACTCGTTTGTGGGGATTCAATAGTTCGCCATTTAGGATGTTTTTGGTTGTGCTGTCCTTGGGAAAGATTTTGCTGCCGAGCAATGACGAAGTGCGTAAGGTGAGAAGTGCGAGTTGCAGGGAGGTTTTCAAGCAACAGCCAAATGAGAGCCCTCCAGAGAAGAAGGAGCGAGAAAAACTTCGGTTGTTATGTCGTTATGCTGCGCTGGGCCACCCCAATCGAAAGGGCGCATTGCTTTATGCTGAGGCCATCATGAACCAACTGAAAGTGGCTATCGGAGTTACGGCAGCAAGCGCTCCCTAATCCATGGCGCAGAGACTCCGATGCCTTGTCATCGAGCGCACTACCGGCAGCGGCGCCGAGCGGTGCCCATGGTGGCCCGCAAGGCGGCCACGAGTACTCCGATAGCAAGATTATAGGTTTTGCGCTTGAGGCCGTCAGGCATTTAAGGTGGGACGACTGCGCCTCGCAGAGACTGATGAAGACAACCTGAACTTTCTTTCGTTGACCCTGCGGGAAGCAATTGAGGCTTTCACTGAAGCGGCTTATGGTAAACAATTAAATTTTTTTCGTGCGTAAGAACGACAGTTTTGTCTACAAGTTTCGTGTCCTCATGCTTTTTTCGGCGGACAGACAGCGCGAACGCGCCACTCATTAGATACCAGTATCGAATCAATTCTTCCGCAGCCCGGTTAGGTATGCGCGTCGTTGGTCTATGACGTACACTGTGGATCATAACGCCGATTCAACCCAGGAAGGCAACGAGTGTGGCGGAGAGCGTCAGCTACCGATCCATTATCGTGGCGAGCCAATATGCTTCATGGCTCTTGGGCCAACTGCTACGCGTTCGCTACTCCATCAGCGCCCATCGCCCCATCGGACTTTTTGAGCGCAAGTCCGAGCATTGCCTGATTCTGGCTCCTAACCACCAAACATACCTCGATCCGTGGTTGCTGATGATAGCGCTGAAGTATCGTCGCTTTCGCGCACTAGTTCCGGTTCGTCCTCTGGGAGCACAGGACTTTCGCGGCCCTCTGCAATGGTTCAAGCCGCTAATCAAAATCATCTATCGACTGGAAGGTGTCTTTGAACTTCCACCGGAAGAGAACGACGATAGGTCACTTCCCGAAAAGCTCCGAGGTCTGCTCGTGGCGCTGAAGCATGGCGATGTGGTAACGATCTTCCCCGAAGGAGAGATCTGGAAACAACGCCAACCTCCCATCGGAAAATTCGCACCAGGAGTAATTTATCTCCACAGAAAATCAGGCGCACGCATCGTCCCCATCGGGGTCTGGATGAGCCAACGAAGGTGGCCACGCCGTCGTTACGTTGTTCAGTTCGCTCGACCAGTTCAAGTCCCAGTCGATCTGGATCAGGATGCCGCGGCCGAATGGCTTCGTGAACAAGTGCTGGCGCTTTACGAAAAGGCAAGACAAAGGGAGGAGCGATGAACGAGCGCCCCAAGTACTATCCGGATATGGAGACCTGCGTCGAGGAGACGATCCGGAAGGTGGGGCGGCGCATCGCGCTGGGCACGCCACTGGGACTCGGCAAGGCAAACCATTTGGTCAATGAGTTCTTTCGTCGAGCGCGTGAAGATTCGCGCATTGACCTGCACATCTTTACCGCGCTCTCGCTTGCGAGACCACGTTGGCACAGCGAACTCGAACGGCGGTACCTGAAGCCGCTTGTTGAGCGACTCTTCGCCGGCTATCCCGAACTGGAATACGTGGATTCGTGCAAGCGCGGGAACCTGCCAAAGAATATCCGAGTAACGGAGTTCTATTTTCAACCAGGAAGCTTTCTCGATAGTCCTCTCGCGCAACAGAGTTACATGAGCAGCAACTACACCCATGTGGTGCGCGATCTGCTGAACGCTGATATCAACGTACTGGCCCAGCTGGTTGGAAAAACAGAGGACGATGGCGCGATCCATTACAGCCTGAGTTGCAACCCTGACCTTACGCTGGATCTCGTACCGCGCCTACGTGACGCGGAGCGCCAGGGAACGAAGATCGCAGTCCTGGCTCAGGTGAACAGCAATCTCCCATTCATGTACGGTGATGCCGCGGTCGATCCGAGTTACTTCGATGCCGTCGTCGATGAGCCAAAATACACTTTCCCTCTCTTTGGGACGCCCAACCGTCCCGTTAGCACAGCCGAGTATTTGATTGCGCTGCACGTCAGTGCGCTTATCCGGGATGGCGGCACGCTCCAGATCGGAATCGGGGCACTCGAGGATGCGGTTACTTATCTGCTGAAGATGAGGCACCAGCAGAACGATCTGTATCAGGAAATCCTTACCAGGACCCGCGTGCTCGAGCGGTTCGGAAAGGCGAGTGAGCGAATGGGTGGTGTGGCCCCATTTGAGCAAGGCCTCTATGCGTCATCAGAGATGCTGGTCGATGGTTTCCTTGAGCTTTACCGCAGCGGAATTCTCCGGCGCAAGGTATATCAGCATTCTGGCCTACAGCGATTATTAAATGAGAGACGAATTAGCGAAGAGGTGACAGCCGCGACGCTCGAAGTATTACTGGAGACGCAAATCATTTCCGCAAGACTGACACAGCAGGATTTCGCTCTCCTTCAGAAAGTCGGAGTCTTCACGCCGGAGCTGAACTACGAGCTGGACACTATTAGGTTGAATGATGGCACACGCATAACCGCCAATCTGGCGGACAAGCGTGCGAGGGATGAAATTGGCCGGCGTTGCTTGGGTACTCGACTGAAAGGTGGACATCTTGCTCATGCTTGCTTCTTTCTGGGACCACGAAACTTTTACGAAACACTCCGCAAAATGGATGCTTCGGAGCGCGAGCAGATCTGCATGACCGGAATTTCTTACGTGAACGAACTCTTCGGGCAGGAAGAACTGAAGCGGCTGCAGCGGAAAGCCGCGAGGTTCGTCAACACCGGCTTAATTGTCACTCTCGCTGGCGCAGTCGCTTCAGATGGTCTGGAGGACGGACGCGTCCTTAGCGGTGTCGGCGGGCAGTACAATTTTGTGGCAATGGCCCACGAGCTGGAGGATGGCCGGTCCATCATGATGATCCGAAGCACCGCAGACGAAGGCGGCAAGATACGCTCCAACATTCGCTGGAGCTATGGTCATGTCACCATTCCCCGTCACCTTCGTGACATCGTGGTCACGGAATACGGCGTCGCCGACCTGCGAGGTCGCAGCGATGAGGAAGTGGTTGCCGCACTGGTGGAGATCGCAGATTCTCGTTTTCAGGGTGGGCTCGTTAAAGAGGCGAAACGCGCTGGGAAGCTTAGCAAGCAATACCGCATCCCCGATTATGCTCGCGATAACCGGCCCAAACGACTGAAAGATGTGTTGGCTCAATATCGAGAGCAGGGACTGTTCCAGGAGTTCCCCTTCGGAACAGATCTCACGCCGGAGGAAGTGGCACTACAAAAGGCACTGCGTGCACTGGAGCAGACAATTAAAGGGCAGAAGTTACACATCCCCAAACCAGCTGACATTCACAAAACCATCATTATTCCTCGTAGCGCCCGCTTATACCTTGAACGAATGGCGCTGGACCGTCCGCACAGTATGAAAGAGAGACTGTTACAGAGGGCGCTAGTGTATGCGCTTGCCTCTGAGGGCACGATCTGAGAATAAATTCGCACGGAGCGCGCGATTGGTTTGGTCAAGGGTTCACGGGTCAACCTTCAAGCGTCACCCCTGCAGGTATCCGAGCTGATGGCCTCGTCGAAGATTGGTAGCATTGTCTTCCTCGCGGCACATGAGCGGAGCGATGATGGCTTTGTGCACAGCATGATTAAGCCTGGTGGCAGGCGCACTTGTGCTTCTGATCGTTTTCCTGGCTCGCGGTATCTCGCACGCGTGAGTGATAGTGGCAAAGAAATATTGCCCAGTCAGTCTGCGCAATTTCCCAGAGAGATGCAGCATGCGGATAACTCCACGTATGCCATGTGGTCAGTTGTGATTCCGGTGCCCGCGCGATACCAAAAAGTTCCCCTGACTATATGTTCGTGCGCCTGGATCAACAATCACAGCGTTGACCGGCTTCGACCGAAACAAACGCATTGATGTCTCCGGTCGATAGCAAAAATTGCTTTAAAGAAAGCATTGAGCGACGTGGAGTTAGAATTCCGGGGTTGAAGATCCGCCCGTCGGTGAGCGATCTGGATACTCCGCTCGATCACTTGAAATTACTGATGAGCACTACGTCGCTGATCTGGCTACCGCGCGCCACGGCAAGTTGTTTCCCGTCGCGCGACCAATCGAAACAGAAGATGCTGTCCGATTTGAAATCGGTTAACTGTTTGGGCGCCCCGCCGCCGACCGGCAAGGCCCAGATGTTTCCGGCCCCCCCACGATTATCGATATAGGCAATTGCGCTACCGTCAGGAGTCCACCGCATCGTGGGGCTGATTCTGAATGGCGGCTCCGCAATCCTGGTGATCTCTCCGCCTTCCAGCGAAAGCTGACCAATGGTTATCGGTGTCTTATACGCACCCACTTCAAAATATTGAAACGCGATCCGCTTTCCGTCAGGCGAGACACTCGGCAGTTCCTCCCAATACTGGTCATTCAGTTGCACCGGCTCCCCTCCATCTATCCCTACTTTCCAGAGCGTCGGCACCCCTTTGCTACCAAGATTTGAATAGACGATCCACTTCCCATCGAGTGAACATGCTTCCCCGTTAATCGGGCCGGTAACTAGTTGTTTGGGATTGCTGCCGTCGATGTCCATGCGCCAGAGCCCGAAGGCTTCACCGCGGTCGGAAGAGAAGATAATGTAACGCGCGTCGGGCGTGACCATCGGATACCAATTTTGCCGCACATCCGAGGTCAGTTGTTTTTGTGTCCCCTTATTAATGTCCAGCAACCAGATATCTCGATTCCCGCTCGCATCTGACCCGTAAATCAGCTTGCCATCAGGCGTCCAACTGATACCCCAAACTCCATCGGCCTTGCCCGTGCCGGAGGTGATGGCGCGTGCCTCGCTCGCCTTGCCGTTGGGCGCGAGCCAGAGGTTGGTCTGGCGGGCCGTCTGCACCACCACCATCGCATTGAAGTCTGTGGTCAGACTCATGCTTTTATAGTCATTCAGATCGTTAGTGACGCGGTGCGCTTCGCCTGAGGGATATGCGACTTGCCAGATTTGCGACTGCCCCGACGATTGATCGCGCCCCGTCAGCATAAGTGCGCTGCCATCTGAGAGCCATCCGATGCTATCGATCCCTGACCAATGTTTCGTGCCAATTCTTCTTTCCGCCCCGCCCTCCACCTGCACCTCGAGTAAAGTGAGGTTCCCGTTATTGACCCCCAGCGCACAGGCCAGTACTTTCCCGTCGGGTGACCAGACAGGTGCGGTCGGTCGGCCCGGACTGGCAAACAACGCACCCTTATTATGCGTCGCGATGATCCGTTCTTCTGTCCCATCTGCATTAGCTATGAGCAAGTTGCTGTCCCCTACAACCGGACTATGATTGCGCACGAAGGCTATGCGCTTGCCATCAGGTGAAAAACCGATCGGACTAAAAGAATTATCAAGCACCTTTTGCGCATCGCCGCCCAGCACCGGGATACGAAACAACTTCGTAGGGGCATTAGCGAATATGCGGTAATAGAGATAGTTACCATCGGGCGAAAAGGTCAGGCCGCGTGAAATGGATTGGCCAGGCTCGACAATCCTGATGTTACTAGCGGTTGCCACTTGTCTGATCCAGATGCTGGCACTCCCAGCGCCGCCAAACATTGCCGTCGTCGCGCCAACCTCAAGGTTGATATAAGCCACATACTTACCGTCGGGTGAAATAGTCGCGTCAATAGCTCGACCCGAAGTTGTCAGGCGTGTGAGCTTCATCGTTTGAAAAGGGGCGGGCGCTTTGCCGGCGGCTTGGTTGTGTCCGATATAACCCTCACGAAAGAGAAAGAGCAGGAGGCCGGAGACTATGAGCGCAATAATGAGCGCCGACACCAGCACGGCCCCCGTTTTATGTCGCCTGATCTCGCCGACCAGATACTCGGCGCTGCTGGTCGGCCGCGCCATCGTCTCGGCGGTTGAAGCGGTCGCACCAGGCTCGCCTGTCGCGCTGGTAACTGATGCCTGATGGCTCGGCCCTGACGAGACCGGGACCTCCAGTTCATTCCTGCCTTTCAACTCCTGTTGGACTTCTTCCAGCTCAATCGCCACATCCTTGATCGACTGATAACGCTTCTCCGGGTCTTTCGCCAGACACCGCCGCACGATCCTCACCAAATCATCAGGTGCATGAGGACTGGTCTCTTTGATCTGCGGCGTTGGCGCGTGAACGATTTTGTGCAGTGAGTCCAGAACGTCCTTGCCCTCAAAGGCCTTCTGTCGCGTTATCGCTTCATAGAGGATGCAACCGAAGGAGAAGATATCCGAGCGGTGATCTATCTCCTTCACCAGTCCCTGCGCCTGCTCCGGCGACATGTAACCGACTGTTCCCATCACCATTCCGGGCAGCGATTGTTGCGGCAACAGTGCGGTCGCGACTTCGCTTAAGCCGGCATCGCCTGCGCCCGGTCGTTTCGGCTGCTCGACAAGCTTTGCCAACCCGAAGTCGAGCACCTTTGCGTAGCCGTCGCGCGTGATCATGATGTTGTCCGGCTTGAGGTCGCGATGGACGATACCCGCCGCATGAGCTTTGGTTAGACCCTCAGCCACTTGCTGCATGTATTTGAGTAGTTTTTGCAGCGACGCTTTCTCGCGATGAATCTTCTCACGCAGGGTCTCGCCATCAACGTACTCCATCGCGATGTAGTAGTGATTCTCCAGTTGTCCGATCTCATAGACTGTGATGATGTTCGGATGGTTGAGGGCCGAGGCAGCGCGCGCTTCTTTAGTAAACAAGCGCGCGCGCTGCGCGTTGCCGGAGAGATAGTCTGGCAGCAGCTTCAGCGCGATCTTGCGTCCGAGCTTCGTGTCCAGCGCGAGGTACACATCGCCCATGCCGCCTGAGCCGAGCAAAGATAATACCTGGTAGTGCGCTATCGTCTGCCCGGCCAACGACGCGCCGGCTCCGCCCTGCCTGGCGGCGACTGCCATCGCCGGCTCCTCGATGAAGCGGCTCGCCTGATCATGCGACGCAAGCAGCTCCTCGACCTCGCGCCGCAACTCTTCGTCGCCGTTGCATGCTTCCGCCACGAACGCGGCGCGATCTGGCGCGTCGCGCCGTAGCACGGCCTCAAAGATGTCGGTGATTTGTTGCCAGCGTTCTGGAGTCATTGGGGGTGGTCAGTTGTCAGTGGTCCGTGGTCAGTTGGTTGTTCTCTGCTTGGAGCTTTGTGCTTTGAACTTTGTTCTCATTGCCTAACGCCCTGGTTCCATTGAAGGCGACTTTGAATTAATGAGGAACAAAGCACGAAGTACAAAGCTCAAAGTACAATAAGGCAACAACTGACTACGGACAACGGATCACTGACAATCTTTACCATTAATCCTCTGATACAACCATGCCTTTGCAGTTGTCCAATCTCGCTCGACTGTCGTCGGCGAGACCTTCAGTATCTCAGCTGTTTCTTCGATGTTCAGGCCGCCAAAAAACCTCAGCTCAACCACCTGGCTGCGCCGCGGATCCATCTCAGCCAGGCTCACGAGCGCCTCGTCGAGTGCCACCAGATCGGGCGTGCGCTCATCGCTCAGTGATTCGGCAGCGGCCAGAGAGACTTGCAACGCGCCGCCGCCGCGCTTCCGATACTGACGCCGGCGTGCATAGTCTACCAATATACGACGCATCAACTGCGCCGCAATTGCCAAAAAGTGCGCGCGGTTCTGCCAGCGCACGTTCTTCTGATCAACGAGCCGCAGATAGGCCTCATTGACGAGCGCGGTGGTCTGCAAGGTATGGCCATGCCGTTCGCCTCTCATGTAGCTGCGCGCGAGACGGCGCAACTCTCCATGTACGAGCGGCACCAGTTGGTCGAGCGCAGACTGGTCGCCGTCGCTCCACGCGACGAGCAGTTGGGTGACACTCTTCGGCGTAACATTGCTCATTTCACCATCCATCGTGCCGGAGTTAGTTTTGCCGGCCCGCGGGCTCTGGCGCCCACACACGTCTGGAGAAAAAAACTCAAGCGCAGGCGTGGAGAGTTTTCACCCCGGTTCTCGCGTAAATAAGTGAGGGCACAAATTAGGCGCATGACGTTTCGTCGGCGCACCCGTCTCGGCCACCTACCGCGGCGAGACACGTAAGTTTGGGGGATTCGGCGTGCGGCTCATTGTAGTACCGGGCGGCGGCGAGAAACAACACCGTGCCCTCGGCAAAGTTGGCACAGAAAAAGTTCAGACCAAAGGAGCATTCACAATGAGGATAACATTTATGAAACGGATTACCCATGTAGTGCTGATGTTCGCTCTGGCGGCGGTGGCTTCATCCTCCGCCCTCGGTCAAAAGGCGCTCGCTAAAGGCGGGAAGACTATGACGAGCGGCCCGCAGGCCACCGCGGTCGCGGAAGAAATACTGCAGTTGGAGCGCATGTACGATCAAGCCTTCATCCGGCCCACCGCAGAGGAGATGGAGCGCCTGCACACCGACGACTTCATGATGACGGCGCGCGGAAAGGTTACAACCAGGGCCGAGCTTCTGGCGCGGCTCAATGACCCCAACCATCGACGCGACATGATTGAGTCGCTGACCACGGACGACGTGAAAGTCCGGATCTACGGCGACACGGCCGTAACCACCGGGCGTTGGAAAAGAGTGAGTAAGGACGCCGAGGGGAAGGACACGAGCGCCGCAGGGTTTTTCACACACGTCTGGGTCAAGCGAAACAAAACGTGGCTGGTTGCCGTGGCGCACTACTCGCCGGTTGCCACCCCGGCGAAGCCGCAGTAACCAGACGGCCGGGCCGGGCAGCAACGACGCTAATTCTTCCTTGCATCTCGGCTGGCTGCATGGATCGAACTAAATCGGAAAGCTTAGCTGTGGTGATGGTCGCTCGCAATCCGGCCGGTGGTGCGACGCGAGTGGGAAAGACGGCTGGGTTCCGCAGGGCTTGACCCTCAACTTCGATACTGCGCTACGGGCTGCGACGTCCTCACCCAGCCGCATCGGCATGGGAGTCGTCGAGATTCGCTACTCAGCCGAGACGGAAGACTACTCGCTCTATTTCAAGATCGAGCGCCTGCGGTAAATGAAAGCGAGTCGACTCTTTAGTGTGCTCGCGTCGGAACGGAATTTTTAGAGTGCTGGACGCGGAGTCTGTATGCGATTGGCCTCCTACTCTGCTAATTTCTCTTATGAGAATGCACATGTGTTCAAGACTTTCAAAACATAAAGCAGCTCAGAGGCTGCCTGTCTAACCTTTTGTGAATGCTCGAAAAGGTAGGCTTCCTACCTCGTCTTCTAATGGGTCGCCAACCTACCCCCTCAAGGCTTAGTGTCAAGAGTTCGAATTGACTAAAAATCTGCTCCAAACAGATTCGTTGCCACATCTACTCCAGATGATGACAACATCTCTTTTGACTTGAACGCCGACAGGTATAGCGACCCCATGTCAATCAGCCAGGTATTACTTCGAGCTGCTACGCTCCGGCACGGCGGGCGCTTTGGTTGCCTTTGGCCGCCCCAGCCAATATGCTTAACCAGCGCGGAGCTCTTGCTCCATTCGGCCGCTTAGCCTCGTTATCATGAGCAAGTTATCAGTTTATCTGGCAAGTATATGGCTTTCTTTGATGCTAAGCGTGTCGTGCATCCAGGCACAGTCAGATCGCCCGTCTTCTCAGAGACAAAGATCCCAAACTATAGAAGATGCCAGGCGTCTACTCGAGGCTGGAAAGACAGACGCGGCAATCGACCTTCTTACAAATGCCTCCAAAACGTCGAGCAAACCAGAGATCAGTTATCTTCTCGGTCTGGTCTATCACCAAAAACGCGATTATATCCATGCGGTCGAGCATTTGTCCGCGACTATCAAGGCGATGCCTGAGACTGACGGGGACTATCGCAAAGCCATTCAGTTACTCGGCATCTCCCACTATCTACTAGGTCATCACACGGAGGCGATTCCCTATCTTGAGAAAACGAACCGACTAATTCCGGACAGCGAAGAGATAACCTTTGCATTAGGCGTTTGTTACATTCAGACGCGTAACCCTGATAAATCGCGTGAGGCGTTTGCGCGAATGTTCAAGGTACAGGAGTCCTCAGCCGCTGCGTATTTAATCAATGCCCAAATGCTAGTGCGTCAACAGTTCGAAGAGTTGGCTGAACCCGAGTTAAAGAAAGCGCTCGAACTCGATCCGAAGCTGCCACAGGTTAACTTCCTTCTTGGGGAGATGGCGATTTACCACGCCCAGATTGATCGCGGTATCGCGTTGCTGCAAAAAGAGATTGAGATCAATCCCGCATTTGCGCTTGCTTATTACTGGTTGGGAGAGGCCTACTCAAGACAGCTCAAATGGGATGAGGCAATTGCGCCACTTCAGAAGTCAATCTGGCTTAATCCTTACTTCAGTGGCCCCTACATTGTTCTGGGAAAAATCTATCTGAAGAAGGAGGAGCTGCCGAATGCAGAAAGCATGTTAAGGCGAGCAACACAGATGGATCCAAACAACTTTTCTGCGCATCATTTGCTTGCTCAAGTTCTGCAGCGTGCGAACAGGCCGGAAGAGGCAAAGCGAGAGTTTGAGACAGCAGAAAAACTACGAACCAGCGCTGACAAGCAGCAATAACAGATTCAGCAACTATTTTCAGTCCATTTCAAATCGTAGGAACCTCTGATCAAGTTATGACAAGCCCCTCGATAGGTTTAGACGGGGCTGTGGCTTCTCTTGGCTCATCGGTGCCTCTTAGGCCCGAAGGGCCGGTATTAAATAGCCACGTCCGTGAGGGCGTGGAAAAGAATACTTCCATATCACTTGAGGCCCGAAGGGCCGATACTTACTGCGTTCTACCTTGTTCCGCACCTTCGGCGCTGAGCGGCTCCTTGGAATCGTTGATCCACGCCCTCACGGACGTGGCTATTTAATACCGGCCCCTTCGGGCCTAAGACGTCAGTTTCCAAACCGATATTTCTCTGTAGATCGGCCAGTA
>DASWDX010000168.1:0-2613 GCA_036395055.1 Pyrinomonadaceae bacterium
ACCAATTATCGACAGCTCGTCGATCTCAGCAGCGGTCGCTGAATCAAACTCGCCACGCCGCTCCTTGAGATGAATGCGACCAACCCGGTTCGCCAGCAAGTCCTGATGGACGCGCAAGTAGCGTTCAGGCGTGCCAATATCGATCCAATAAGTGCGAGCCGGAACGTGAGCAAAGAAAGTTTCAGTACGCTTCAAAAGCTCGGGGAACAATCCGTATTCAAAGGAATGGCTTTCGCCGGGTGGAATCAGATCCAGAACCCTGGGTTCCAGGATATAAGTGCCGGCATTGATCGTATTGCAAGTGATCTCGTCTGCCTTCGGCTTTTCTAAAAAGCGGCGGATGCGGCCATCGCTTTCCGTTTCTACGAGACCATATGCCGAAGGATTCTCGACTGGCGTTAAGACGATTGTCGCCGTCGCCTTGTGCTCACTGTGTTCGCGTATAACAGTCTTAAGATCGAGGTCAGTCAAAATATCGCCGTTGAATACCACGGTTGGTTCGCGGATCAGGTCTTCGGCGAATTTGTAGGCTCCTGCGGTACCCATAGGCTGTGGCTCGACTGTGTATTTCAGCTTAACGCCATAATCGGAACCGTCGCCCAGCAGTTGTTCAATCTTGTTTGGTTGATATGAAAGCGAGAGCGTGATGTCTGTGATGCCGGCGCGGCGCAAGGTATCGATCTGGTAAAGCAGAAACGGTCGATTGCAAATCGGCACAATTGGCTTAGGCGTATAAACAGTGAGCGGACGGAGGCGCGTGCCTTTACCGCCAGCAAGAATTAGAGCTTGCATGTTTGATTATCGAAAATTTGTTTTGAAGGTTGAATAGCGAGGGGAGTCTAGCACCCGCGTGGAAGGGTTTTCAATTATGCGTGGTGTATCAAATGATTTCTGTGCGTGAGCTCCGAGTTCTCTGTGCATCTGTGGTGAATGTTTGTCGGGCGTATTCACCACAGAGACAAAGAGAACACGAAGGTGGCACAGAGAAGACGTAGAGCACAGCTCCGCAGGTGTGCCACCCGCATTACGCGCCCTTCCCGCCACGGCATCCAGCTGCGAGCGAGAAGGGCGCATCAACCTGCCTCCTGGGCTATCAGTGCTGAAGTCGAAAAGACAGGCTTCCCAAGTGAACGTATACTGGTTGCTCCCCACCTTGATCCACGTCCCAATTTGCCGTCATCTATGCCGGACTCGGGAAGCGGGATCAGATGTTTGCTTGGTTAGAAAAGGCGTATCAGGAGCGTCATCCCTTTATGACGCTCATCGGCGTGGAGCCCGTGTTCGATCGGGTTCACTCAGATCCGCGATTCGTAGAGCTGGTGCGGCGCGTAGGACTCCCATCTTAAAACGCCCCATGGCAAAGACCCATCTCATAGTCGCGAAGAGTGAAAGCCCGCTGATTTACGGCAGGCAGCGTTGGACAGTCAGCCTCACATCAATCCGAGATTGCGTTCCTTGACACCCCTCCTGGTAAATAGATAATCCTAAATAGTAAATAGTTTGCAGGAGTAATATGTCTGGAATAAGAGAAGCGGTAATCATAAGCGCGGTTAGAACACCGGTCGGTAAATTCTTAGGTTCGTTGAGGGGGTTCAAGGCAACAGAGCTTGGCGCGATCGTGGTGCGCGAAAGCGTCAAGCGCGCCGGCGTTGCTCCGGAAGATATTGACGAAGTGATCATGGGCTGTGTTATTCAAGCAGGCCTGGGCCAGAATCCGGCAAGACAGGCGGCTTTGCATGGCGGGTTGTTGCCCGCTGTTTCAGCAGTGACAGTCAACAAGGTTTGCGGCTCTGGTCTGAAGGCCGTGATGTTGGCTGCGCAGGGAATTCAACTTGGCGACACGGATATCGTGGTCGCGGGCGGCATGGAGTCGATGTCCAACGCACCCTACCTAATTCCCAAAGCGCGGGAAGGTTATCGACTGGGAAACGGGGTTCTGGTTGACGCGATGATTCACGACGGCCTTTGGGACATTTACAACGATTACCACATGGGCTGCACCGGTGAAGTTGTTTCCCAGAAGTTTGCTGTGAGTCGCGAGGAACAGGACGAGTATGCCCTCAACTCGCACCAGAAAGCAGCGGCGGCAATCAACGCGGGAAGGTTCAAAGATGAAATTGTGCCCGTAGAGATTCCACAAAAGAAAGGCGCGCCGGTAATTTTCGAGACGGACGAGACGGTGCGGGAAGACACTTCAATCGAAGCACTGGGTAAGCTTAAGCCGGCTTTCAAGAAAGAAGGCGGCACAGTGACTGCGGGAAACGCGCCGGGGGTTAATGACGGGGCTTCGGCAGTGGTAGTTACATCGATCGAGCGAGCGAAATCACTGGGCATTGAACCAATGGCGCGGATTGTCGCTCAGGCTACTTCGGGTGTTGAGCCGGCACTCGTGATGATGGCTCCGGTGGAAGCGATTAGAAAATTGTTGCGAACGGCCGGCTGGTCGCTTGCCGATGTCGATTTGATCGAGCTGAACGAAGCCTTTTCTGTGCAGGCGGTAGCGATAATAAAGGAACTTGGACTTAATCCGGCGCGCGTTAATGTCAATGGTGGCGCGGTCGCCCTGGGTCATGCGATTGGCCAATCAGGTTCACGATTGCTGACCACCATGCT
>DASWDX010000169.1:0-11061 GCA_036395055.1 Pyrinomonadaceae bacterium
GGAAGCTCTACGAAATGTTCTTCAAAAATTATACGCGCAAACAATGGCAACGCGATGCAAAGGATCTGGACCCTTCGGTGTGCGGGAGGATCCCGATCCGTACGAACCGCGACGATCGTTATCTCTCGGAGAAGTTCCAAGCCCTGCCAAAAAAGGGCTACACCGCGATGTTCCAGAAAATGCTGAAGCATCCGCTGGTTGAGGTGCGGCTCAACACCGACTACCGCGAAGTACGAACGCAGGTGGCGTTTCGGCATCTTATTTTTACCGGCCCCATCGACGAGTACTTCGATTATCGCTTCGGTCGTCTCCCCTATCGGTCGCTTCGGTTTGAGCCGGAAACTCTGGAGCAGGAGTTCTTTCAGCGGGTCATGCAGGTTAATTACCCAAACGACCATGACTTCACGCGCATTGTAGAAATCAAACACGCTACCGGGCAGAAACTTCCGTTAACGACGATCGTTCGTGAATATCCCCAGGATTTTGGACCCGGCCGGGAGCCGTACTATCCCATTCCCGCTCCTGATGCCCGAGCGCTTTATCAGAAATACGCCGAGTTGGGTGTTGCCGAAAAAAATGTCAGCTTTGTGGGCCGCCTTGCCACGTATCGTTATTACAATATGGACCAGGTTGTGGGAATGGCGCTCGCAGAATTCGATCGCCTGCGGCGGAATGAAGAGATACGAATGACAAACGGCAACCGATTAGTTCCCGCTGTTTCCTGAGTTATCGTCGTCTCGGAATACCAGCTTTCGATCAGACGAACTGATAGCTTCAACCCTCCTCATTGTAAGCTGATAACATTTTAATCATCTAATCTTCATCTATGTGCGGCATCGCAGGCCAATTTAATTTTCAGCGAGGCGAACCGGTCGAGCGCGAGACGATTGTGCAGATGGCACGTTCGATCGCGCATCGAGGACCTGACGACGAAGGCTTCTTCATCGCCGGGCCAGTCGGTCTGGGATTCCGACGACTATCGATCATCGATCTCGCCAGCGGTCATCAGCCGATGTCGGATGCAGAGGAAACCGTGTGGATAATCTTCAACGGCGAGATTTACAATTACAAAGAACTGCGAGGGGAACTGCAAAGCAAGGGCCATCAGTTCAGGACGAATTCCGATACGGAAGTAATCATCCACGGCTACAAAGAGTGGGGCACAGATGTATTCAATCATCTCAACGGCATGTTTGGCTTGGCCATTTGGGATGTGCTTAAGCAACGCCTGGTCGTGGCGCGTGACGCCATGGGTATCAAGCTGGTCTATTATCGGCTCGCTGATGGGCAGCTTACGTTCGGTTCGGAGATCCGCGCGGTGCTCGCAGCCGAGGATACTGCTCCGCAGGTGGACGCCTCAGCGGTCAACCTTTTCCTGCGATTCCGATACACTCCGTCGCCCTATACGATCTTCGAAGGTGTACGAAAACTGGCGCCAGGCACACTTCTCGTCGTGGAAAAGGGCAAATGCCGGGAGGAACGCTGGTACAATTTCGTTCCGACTCCGTTCGCCACACCGAAGAAGGACAAGGAAGCTGTCGCAGAGCTTCTTGATCTCTACAAACACGCAGTTCAGCGGCATCTGCTGAGTGATGTTCCAGTGGGAATTCTCCTGAGCGGCGGCGTCGATTCCGGTCTGCTCCTGGCGCTGATGAATGAGCATGGGGACTCCTGGCCAGCATACACCGTAGGCTACGGCAAAAGCTTCGCAGATGACGAGCTGTTCGATGCCGCGGAGACGGCCTCTCTTCTTGGTGCCCGGCATGTGACGGTGATGCTCGACCAAGGCGAGTTTGAGCGCTCTCTACCGAAAATCGTGGAATGCTTGGAGGAACCCATTGCGACATCGTCGATCGTTCCGATGTACTTTGTCTCTCAGCGCGCGCGGCAAGACGTCAAAGTAGCTCTAATTGGCCAGGGACCAGATGAACTGTTCGGTGGCTATAAGCGGCATCTGGGCGTTCATTACGGAAATTGGTGGCGCGGGCTGCCTGCAGGTCTCCGATCGATGGCCGACTTCGCAGTCAATCGATTACCGCGCAATGAAATGTTAAAGCGCGGCGTTCGTTCGCTCGGAAGCGAGGATCGGCTCAAGCGGTATCAGGACGTTTTTTCGCTCACGGCGACAGAAATTATAGATGGTCTCTTTCGCGATGACGTTCTACCTCGGAGCAATAGCGACGAACTAGTCGATTCCTGGCGTGAATTGCTGCCGCAAATGAAGTATACTGATGAGCTTGGGGGGTTTCAGCTTCTTGAAGTTCGCTCTTCTCTGCCCGATGAACTGCTCATGTATGCCGACAAGCTCTCCATGGCGCATAGTCTCGAAGTTCGCGTGCCCTACCTGGATCGGACGGTGGTGGAGTACGTGCAACGGCTCGGCGCGAATCTTAAAGTTCGCAATGGGACGCGCAAATGGCTGCACCGTCGGGTATGCCAGAGTTACCTTTCGCCGCGAATTCTTAAGCGAAAGAAACGCGGTTTCGCTTCCAATGTAGTGGACCAATGGTTCCAATCATCATTCAACGGCGGGCTTTCGGAGGTGCTCCTGGACGAAAGCTCTTTTGTGTTCGGTTTGCTTGACCCTAAACCGGTGCGAAGACTCCTCGAAGGTCACCAGTCCGGCCGTCAGGACAATCACAAGCTTCTGTTCAGTCTGGTTATGATCGAGCAATGGTTGCGCGGAATCCATAGGCATCAACATCATATGGCGCAGGTGGATCCTTCCCCTGTTCGCCAAGTCGTCTGATTTAAAGCGCTAAGCGTTAATTTGTAATGCAGAGGGTTGATACAATTATGACAATCAATGGCCAGAGGGTCTTGGTCGAAGGGAAAGCTCTGCGGATCGCCAGTCTCGAGCAAGAATGGTACGAGGATATCGAGGATCCCAAAACTTTGATTAACGAGCTGTCGAAGACCGAAGTGAAGCCAGATATTCTGACGTTCTGGCAACGTTTGCCGGACACAGAACCCAAATACTCCTATCGTATGGAGCTTGATCCCATCGCAGCACTTCCAATCAAGAGCTACTCTTTTTGGTGGGATAAGCAAATCGACTGCAAGACCAGAAACATGGTGCGCAAATCCCAAAAAAAGGACGTCACTGTGAGGATGGTCAGTTTTGATGACGAGATCGTTCGGGGGATGACGTCGATCTTCAACGAGACCCCCATCCGGCAAGGGCGACGGTTTTTACACTATGGCAAAGACTTTGAAACCGTAAAACGCGAGTTCAGCCGGTTTTTGTTCCGCGAAGAAATTTTTGGCGCATATGTGGGCAATGAACTCGTTGGCTTCACTATGCTTGCTGACGCGGGCAGATACGCATATCTGGGTCAAATTATCTCAAAAATCGCCCGTCGCGATCTAGCGCCAAATAACGCGCTCTTGGCCAGAGCAGTGGAACGCTGTGCAGAGAAAGGAATTCCATATCTTACGTATGCGCTTTGGCTTGAAGATGGCCTTGGCGGGTTCAAACGAAGCAATGGTTTCGAAAGGTTTGATCTTCCCAGGTATTTCGTGCCTCTAACTCGTAAGGGAAAGCTGGCCTTGAAGCTTGGCTTTCATCGCGGTTGGAAGGGGGCCGTTCCAAAGCATCTTAGACAACCGCTGAAGAATCTCAGAAAACGCTGGTACGCTTTGCGTTGGCGGCCGGGGAACGAACGGACCGCAAGTCCTCTTCTAGGGTCCTAAAAGCGGTCATTCGGCGATTATGCTACGCATCTTGTTGCTAGCTCCCAGTAGTAACCCAGACGGGACTCACGGCTCTCTTATTGGGTATTCCCATGCCGAGGCCCTGGCACAGCTCCATGCCGTAACGGTGGTCATTCACCATGATAACGAGGAGGCCGTTCGCCGTAAGCAGGCCCCATTTTGTGGCATCGAAGTCGTTCGTCTCCCATGGCTCGATCGTATCCACGCCTGGTGCTTTCGCTGGATCTTTAGGAATAACTATGCCAGTCAGGTTTTGACGGCCTTCAACTATCTTTTTTGTCTGGCCTTTGAATGGCGCGCCTGGCGGCAGACGCGCGCTCGGATTATGACGGGCGACTTTGATGTGGTCCTGCGCCTCTTGCCTATTTCATCGGTCTTGCCGAGTCCTTTCGCCTTTTTCCTTCGGCGAGGGCCGATCCCGTTTGTGATCGGACCGATCAACGGTGGTTTGCCGTGGCCCACGGGTTTCAGGCAGGCCGATAAACAGAAAGAGTGGATATCTAACCTGAGAGGTTTTTATCGTTTGCTACCTTTCGCCCGGTCAACCTATCGCTGTGCGGCGGCCATTATCTCAGGCTCCTCGCAAACCTACACAGAGTTTGAAGCCTATCGCGAGAAGCTATTCTTTGTTCCAGGGGAAAATGGTATCAACTCTTACCTTTACCCGACTCCCTCACGGACTTCGCAACGCAGCGATAAGCTTAAGCTGATCTTTGTAGGCGGGCTCGTTCCAATTAAGGCTGTCGACCTCGCCCTGCGTGGGGCTGCGTCGCTCCTGCAAGCGGGCCACGCCCGCTTCACCATCGTCGGTGATGGCCCCGAGCGGGCGAGCTTGGAGCAACTTACGAAGTCCCTTGGGATCCAGAAGGCTGTCTCGTTCTGTGGATGGCTACGCCATGGCGAAGTCCTGCAGCGCATGGGAGAAGCCGACGTACTGGTATTTCCATCAGTTCGCGAGTTTGGTGGTGGTGTGGTATTCGAGTCTCTGGCGATGGGGGCAGTACCGGTAGTCGCCGACTTTGGTGGACCCGGGGACATTGTTCATCCCGAGATTGGCTTCAAAGTGCCTCTGACTAATGAAGAGGATGTAGTGTTGCAAATCGAAAAGATTTTGTCGAATCTTCACGGCGATCGAGGTCTTCTCGAACGGTTGCGCCAGCAAGGCATGCGCTACGCCCGAGAATACCTGAGCTGGGAACGGAAGGCGCAGCTGACGTCTCAGATCCTGACTTGGGCAGTAGGCCAAGGTCCAAAGCCGGATCTTCCACCGCCTCAAGTTGCTCGGACCCTTGAATTGCTTGCCACCCCTGAACTCACATGCCTGGCATAGTTGGAATAATCAGTCAGCGTCGATCAGAGCAATACTCTGATCTGGTGAAGTCCATGGCTAAATGCCTGATGCATGAATCGTTTTATAAGGAGGGTACGTACGTCAACGAGGAGCTCGGCCTCTGGCTAGGCTGGGTCAATCACGAAGGGTCTTTCTCCGACTGTCTTCCGATTTGGAATGAAAAGAACGACATCTGTCTTTTGTTTTCAGGCGAGGATTTCGCAGACCAGGCTGACATCGACGCCGTTAGAACGCGCGGACACAAGTTTGGCTCAGATGACGCAAGTTACCTCGTCCACTTGTACGAGGAAATGGGCTGTGCGTTCCTCGAAAAGCTCAATGGTTGGTTCAGCGGTGTCTTGGTGGATCTTCGTGAGCAGAAATTAGTTCTGTTTAACGATCGGTATGGAGTAAATCGAATTTATTATCACGAAGACGCTGGCGGATTTTATTTTTCTTCAGAAGCGAAGGCTTTGCTTAAAATCCTTCCTGCGACGCGCCAACTTGATCTGCGTAGTTTAGGCGAGGTTCTCAGTTGCGAAGCCGTTCTGGAAAACAGGAGCCTTTTCTCCGGAATCTCGTTGCTTCCAGGAGGTTCGTCGTGGGTGTTTTCCCGGGGCGCACCAGTGAAGAAAAAGACTTACTTCAAGAAGGAGACGTGGGAAAATCAGCCAGAGTTAAGCGAAGCTGACTTTTATGAGAAGTTGAAAGAAACTTGGGCACGGATCCTTCCCAGATATTTCCTTGGAAAACAATCCATTGGATTGTCTTTAACCGGCGGGGTTGATAGCCGAATGATTCTGGCCTGGGCGCCTCGTGAGTCAGGGAAACTTCCATGCTACACATGGGGCGGCACATACCGTGATTGCGCGGACGTGAAGATCGCCCGGCGGGCCGCGAAACTCTGCCGGCAGCCTCACACTACGATTCCCGTTGGGGGTGAGTTCTTGTCGCAGTTTCACGACCTGGCTGAGAGAGCCATTTATATCAGTGACGGCACAATGGATGTAACTGGGTCGATCGACCTGTATGTCCAGAGGCTGGCACGACAGATCGCCCCAGTTCGGCTCAGCGGGGTCTGCGGCGGCGAAATCTTGAGGCGTCTTGTCATGTTCAAGCCCGATCCTCCCCAGCAAGGTGTTTTCGATCAGGACCTGGAACGGTCCTTTCGGGGCGCCGCAGCCACATACGCAGATGAGCTTCAAGGCCATAGGCTCTCGTTCACTTCCTTCAAGCAAGCTCCATGGTATATGGCGAGCAAATTCTCCGTAGAAAGATCGCAAGTGACATATCGAACGCCTTATTTTGATAATGATCTCGTTGCGCTGGCGTACCAAACGCCGGCGAACTTATTGCACAATGAGCCGGCACTCCGACTCATTGCTGATGGCAATCCAGGACTGGGAAAGATCGGAACGGATCGTGGTCTCGCCTTTCAATCAGTTCCCGGCATTAATCGGGTGCTGCATTGGTATCAAGAGTTCATGTTCAAAGCAGAGTACGCCTATGACTATCGCATGCCGCAATGGGTAGCCAGAATCGACCACGCTTTTGCACCGTTTCACCTCGAAAGATTCTTCCTCGGTCGGCACAAGTTCCATCACTTCCGTGTCTGGTACCGCGATCAGCTATCGCGATGGTTAAGAGAAACACTTCTCGATTCGAATGCGCGCACTAGAGCCTACCTTCGTCCGAATCGTTTGGAAGAAATCCTCAAAGCCCACACCAGTGGCCGTCGAAACTATGCCTTTGAGATACACAAGATTTTGACGCTTGAGTTCATCCAAAGAAAACTGATTGAACTGAATTAGGCATACACCAGCTCCAAGTAATTAACTTCGGATCAGAGATAACTCATCGATGAATACGCCAGCCAGACCTACCAGCGGAGTTTATGACCTCCAATCTCCTTCGTATCATCACGAAGTGGCGGGCTCGGCTTCTGGCGTCAGTGCTCGTTCATCAGCTGCCCTGTCCGTCCGCCAAGCCACAAGCCAAGCTGAGCCGAAGGCCATCAGCTCTCCTTCGACCCTGCATGTCGCCTTGCTGACCGGTGGCTCTGATAAACCCTATGCGCTGGGCATGGCGACGGCTTTAAGCTCGGCGGGAGTGTCCGTCGATTTCATTGGTAGTGACGAGTTGGACCTTGCGGAGCTGCATAAGCTTCCGAAACTACGTTTTCTTAATTTGCGAGGTGATCAAAGCCAGGAAGCGAGTTTCCGGAGGAAAATCGCACGAGTAGCGAGATACTATTGGCGCCTTATCGGATACGCGGCGACTGCCCGGCCGCGGATCTTCCACGTTCTGTGGAATAACAAGTTCGAGTTTGTCGATCGGGTGTTATTAATGGCCTATTATCGCCTGCTTGGCAGACGGATCGTTCTTACGGCGCACAACGTAAATATTCGTAAACGCGATAATTGCGACAGCTGGTTTAATCGGCTGTCACTGCGCATTCAGTACCATCTGGCGCATCATATCTTCGTGCACACCGAGCGGATGAAGAGCGAGCTTCTAGCTGACTTTGGTGTCCCTGAGAACAAGACAAGTGTTATTCCGTTCGGGATTAACAACACGGTTACAAACAGCAGTATCACGGCTGTCGATGCGAAGAGAACATTGGGTCTCCGTAGCAACAACAAAGTAATGCTCTGTTTTGGCCAAATTGCGCCTTACAAGGGGCTTGAATATTTAGTTGATGCATTTAGCGAAATGGCAAAGAGAGATGAGAGTTATCGGCTGATCATCGCCGGTAAGGTGAAGCAGGGACAGACGGAATATTGGAACAGGATTCGACGCAAAATCGACGATAGTGCAACACGAAGCCAAATCATTCAGAGAATCGAAAACATTCCCGATGAGGAAGTGGAGCTATATTTTAAGGCGGCGGACGTGCTTATCGTGCCGTATATCCACATTTTCCAAAGTGGCGTTCCATTTCTGGCATACAGTTTTGGCCTGCCTGTGATCGCAACAGATGTGGGCTCGTTGCGGGAGGATATCGTTGAGGGAAGGACAGGTTTTGTCTGCCAACCGCGCAATTCGTCCGATCTGGCCGGAACCATCGACAGATACTTCAAGAGCGAATTATTCAGAGACCTCGAAGGCCGGCGATTGGAGATCAAGGAGTACGCAAACGAGCGATACTCATGGAATAAAGTCGCCGCGATAACAACAGCTGTTTATTCCAATCTCTTATCTTCTCACTGATTAATGAACATAACCTCAGATAACGCGGTTTCCAGGATTACGTTGCCGATTTGCCGATTCAACGATTTGACGTTTCAATGTTTCGCCACTGTCCTCTGTCTTCCGTTCTCTGACCTCTGATCTCTGATCTCTGATCTCTGTCTGTAATGACACAGTTAGTTTCCATTTTAATACCGGCATACAACGCCGAACCCTGGATCGCGGAAACGTTGCGCTCAGCGGTTGGGCAGACATGGCCCAACAAGGAAATCATCGTGGTCGATGATGGATCCACCGATCAGACACTATCGATTGTGCGGAGGTTTGCTTCCAAAACGGTATCTGTTGTTACTCAGGAAAACCAGGGCGTGTGCGCAGCGAGAAATAAGGCGTACGAGCTTTGCCAGGGAGATTACATTCAATGGCTGGATGCGGACGATCTCCTGTCACGAGACAAGATCGCAAAACAAATGGAGGCAGCGGAGCAAAGTCAAAGCAAACGAACTCTGCTTTCTTCAGCTTGGGGATATTTTATTTTTCGGGTCAGCAAAGCCCGCTTTGTTCCAACATCGCTCTGGTGTGACTTGTCTCCGATTGAGTGGTTGCTGCGACGGTGGGAGGAACATCTCCATATGAACCCTGCAACCTGGCTTGTGACTCGTGAATTGACCGATGCCGCTGGCCGGTGGGATACACGACTGCTGGGAGGCGGGACTGATGATGGAGAGTATTTTTGTCGCGCAATCTTAGCAAGCGATGGCATCCGGTTCGTACAGGATGCCAGGGCATTTTATCGTATAACAGGATCCAGCAGTTTGAGCTACATCGGGCGATCCAATAAAAAAATGGAATCGCTCCTTCTCGCCATGCAATTGCAAATCGGCCATCTTCGGTCTGTTGACGACAGCGAAAGAAGTCGCGCTGCATGCGTGAATTACATCCAAGGCTGGCTGCCAAACTTCTATCCGGACCGCCCGGACATTGTCAAACAGTTGGAACAGCTCGCTTCGAGCCTTGGCGGCCACCTGGAAGCTCCCAGTTTATCCTGGAAGTACGCCTGGATTGAAAAGTTGTTTGGTTTCGCGGCTGGGAAGCAAGCGCAATTATCCTACAACCAAACGAAGTCGTTCGCGCTAAGAACGTGGGACAGGATGATGTATGCATTGGAAGGCGAGAACGGGCTGCTTGCCTAAACGCACAACTTCGATTTCTCCTTTCACTGCATGGTCGCAAACGACACCAGTGTATAACAAATCCGGTCGTTAAATGAGCGTGTTGATCATCAAGCTTGGGGCCACAGGCGATGTCGTCCGGACGACGCCGTTGTTGAGACGATTGAATGGGAAGGTTAGCTGGATCACAGCGGAAAAGAATCTTGCGCTGCTCGAAGGAATCGATCGGGAAGTGAGTTGCGTCTCATGGGAAAATCGCAGGCGCGTCGCCGACACCGTCTATGATCTTGTGATTAATCTGGAGGACGATCTGGAGACGAGCAGGTTTTTGAAGGAATTAAAGTTCAAACAACTCTTCGGCGCCCATCTCAACGGAGAAGATAAACTGACTTATACTTCAGATTCGCGGGACTGGTTCGACTTAAGCTTGATCAGCACCTACGGGCGGGAAGAGGCGGATCGCCTTAAGCTTCTAAACCGCCGCACTTATCAGGAATTGATCTTTAAGGGTCTGGGTTTTCGCTTTTGCGGTGAGCCATACTATCTGCCGCCACCGTGCCCGAGAGGACTACAGGGAGATGTGGCCATCTCATGCACCGCCGGGCCCATCTGGCCGATGAAAAAATGGGCCTACTATGACGACTTGAAGAACGAACTGGAGTCAGAAGGCGTAAAAGTGAACATACTTCAAAATCGGCCTAGCTTGCTTGAGCATTTGGCCGATGTACAGGGCCATTGCTGTCTGGTCTCTGGCGACAGCTTGCCGATGCACCTGGCCCTTGGCAGCGGAGTGCGCTGCGTTTCCATTTTCACCTGTACCAGTCCCTGGGAGATATACGGATACGGATTACAAGAAAAGGTCATCTCGCCGTTCTTGGAAAAGTTTTTCTATGCGCGCGGCTATGACACGCGCGCAACTACGGCGATCATGGTAGATGAAGTATTCAGTGCCGTGATGAACCAGCTCAGCGCTGCCGCACCAACCGCCAAGGCCATGGTTGACTCGGCAAAATATCGGATATAGGCATGCCTGCGGTTTCGGTTATAGTACCTACGTTTAACAGGAGTAAGCTTGTTGTAAATGCAATCCAAAGTATCCTTTGTCAGACCTATCGAGATTATGAGATCATTGTTGTTGACGACGGGTCGACCGACAACACGGCGGAGGCACTCACGCCGTACATGGATCGGATCCGATATGTGTATCAAGCGAATCTTGGAGCGAGCGCGGCACAGAACAAAGGAGTACAACTGGCAAGAGGCAAGTGGATCTCGATTCTGGCGTCAGACGATTTGTGGCTTCCCACGAAGCTTGAGGCACAATTGAAGGTTGTAGATATCCTCGGCAAGGACTTTGGGGCGTGCTTTACAAATTGCGATTTCTTTGGAAACACGCATGTCATACCTTCTGCGTTTGAACAGGCGGGATGGCATGAGGAGCTGCCATTCGGTCCGCTGGAGGACCCTTTCAAAATCATTTTAGCGCGGCATCCAGCAATCTACGTTCAGAGCCTACTGGTCTTACGCTCCTTGGTGGAATATCCCAATGGATTCGATGAACGTATAGTCGTGGCAGAAGATACAGATCTGCTGTTCAGGTTAGCGTTCAACACAAAATTTTGTTTCGTGAACGAACGCCTTGTCAGAATCGACAGG
>DASWDX010000170.1:0-25696 GCA_036395055.1 Pyrinomonadaceae bacterium
TTACGCGAGTATTGGGATTGGCGCTCACGGTTGTTACCTCCATTAGGTTCAAAGGTCAGAGTCTGTGGTCGCTCCATCTTCCTTGCGCAGAAAAATGGTTTTCCAGGCTCGGTCAAAGCAATGAGCATGCCGCCTTAGCCACCAGAAAATGTTCAAGTCTGCTGAGTTTTTTGCAATCTTATTGTGGAAAGTTACTCAGTATCGCTGAGGGAAAACTCGCAAAGTTTCTTACGGTCGGCCCAAAGCCGTTATTAACTCAATGGAGAACGTTGGCACGACTCATGCACCCTTGATCCTGATATGAAACTGTGAGATTTGCCGGAAGCGGAAACAACGGAGGTCACAATGAAAACACGCGAGATACCACGAAATGAATGGACCAGGTTTTTCAACAACCTCAGCCGGAGGCAGGAGGGTTGGCAAGTCACACTTGAGGTGTTCGGCGCAGACATCGGCGACCAGGTTGAGGAACGCAACCTCTTCCTTGCCGGAGTGACCGCGGAAGTAGCAGATAAAGGCGACCAGATAGAAATTATGATGGGCGGAAAACCGAGCGGTCATGTGACGCATATGATCGCAGCCCCAATTCTGGTAGAACTCCAGCAAACAGATCTTGGCGTCGACTCTGCGCTGCAAATCAAGTCTGCCGATGGCATAACCACTCTCTTGCACTTGAGCTAAGGAAAGCCTCCCTGGCGCTGAAGAACTGTAGGGCTGCGAGCCCGAGTCGCTGGAAACCGAAGTTGTTGTTTATTCAAGTGTTGCAAGAAAACCCAATCGGCACTAAGGAGTACTAAGCGATGAAAGAGAGAGTTAACGCAAAACTTGTCGTGGGGGCTATTAGCGGCCTAGCGGCGATGTCAGCGTACGCGTTTCTCATCCGACCCTGGCATTTGCGTTGGGGCGCGACGGATGAAGAAGTCAACATGCCACTGCCCGGGGATGAATTTGTTGGCGATCCAAAGCTGAACGCTACTCATGCCATAACGATTAATGCACCGGCCGCCGATGTGTGGCCCTGGTTAGTGCAGCTAGGTCAGCGTCGCGGTGGATTTTACAGTTACAGCTGGCTTGAAAACCTGGTTGGCTGCGACATGCATAATGCGAATCGGATCGTTCCCGAGTGGCAGGATTTAAAAGTCGGCGACGAAGTGTGGCTTCACCCGAAAGCGCCGCCCTTGCGCGTTCTGGCGATAGAAGCTGGCCGGGCTATCGTCCTCGAAAAGTGCTGGAGCTTTGTTCTTCACCCGATTGATGAAAACACGACGCGTTTGATTATTCGCGGAAGAGGAGAATTCAACCCTGACTTCAAGAATGGTTTGTTGAACTTACTTTTGTGGCGAGGAATCTTTGAGCCGGCACACTTCATCATGGAGCGGAAGATGTTGCTCGGTATTAAGCAGCGAGCAGAAGACGATTAGAAGTGCGAAGCCTCCCAATATTTTTCCTGCGCCTGCTTGGCCCAGCTCCAGAAACGGCCTTGCTTTACGTTCGCGGGTTCATCGACCCATAAATCTTCATGCAGATAGACGCTGTCGCCGCCACCCTCATCAATGACCAGCTTCAGCTCATGGTTATATCGTGAGACCGGCTCATGGCCCGCGATCTCGGCTATCAGATTTGCAGCCGCCACCTGGGCCTGACGGATTGCCATGTGGCCCGTCTTCGGGCCACTCAAGTTAACTGCGTCACCGATAGCGTACATTTGATCGTGACCGATGACGCGCATGGCCCAGTCGACGTTTATGTATGCCTCGTCATTGGTAATGCCCAGGTTAGACGCTGCCGAAGGACCCTGGAAAGGTGGCAGCAGCATCAGGAGGTCAAACTCAATGGCTTTTCCCAGGCTGTCGTAGGCCGCGCCAAATGTTACCTGTTCGACGGAAAAGTCAGACCGTGACTCGATGCCATGCTTATCGAGAGCGCCACTGATTGCGCGAGCCAAGTTGTTATCTTCAAATTGCAAGCCTGGAGGCTGTGGATTCACGACGGTGATCTCGACGGCCTGGCGCTCGCCACGCGCTTCCAGCAACCGTGACAACGCAAATGCCGTTTCGTAGACGGGGACCGGCAAGCGCGCTCCCGCACACTGGCCAATTACTGCCCGTCCTTTATGAAACGCTGACACAGCTTTACCAAACTTCAGCGCCTTATCTACATTCAGCAGATGATGAGCATGTTCAAAAAAACCGGTGATGCGCTCGGTAGCCAGCCGGCGGCCTAATGCGAAAATCAGATAATCGTAGGAAAGATGTCCTTCCACATCACCGTGAGCGATAGTCACCTTGCGCTCATGCCTGTCGACTCGCGCCACTTCCGCTTCAATGAAATTCACTCGGCGGCTCAGCATTGTGCAGCGCAAGTCGAACGAAACGTCGTCCCGTTCACATTTACCAAAGGCCAACCTCACTAGTGCGGGATAAAAGACAAAAAGCCGGCTACGCGACACCAGCGTAATTTGATGCTCGTCACCCAACTCTTTAGCAAGTTGTTCCGCAGCGATAACGCCGCCGAATCCACCGCCAAGAATCAAAATCTTCGCCATTTGCCTAACCTCTCTGCGATGAAGCAGAAGATTCTTCCGGATGAGCCTCACGCCTGGAGCGGCGCACTACTTCGACCGAACACTTCGCATGCGATACTACGGACTGCGAGACCGACCCCAGCAGAAAACGTTCCCACGCGCGGTAGCCATGTGAGCCGACCACGATTAAGTCGGCGCCCCAACTCTCAGCTTCGTCCAGGATCACGCTCCGCGCTGAACCCGCCGCAAATTTGCCCTTGACGTTTGCTTCGGAACCTATCGCTGATCCGACTTTTGTTACCACCCTCGAGACGAGCGATCGGGCTTGTTCAGAAGCCGCACGATCCAGTTCTTCAAAGTAAGTCGGAGGGCCACCCCAAGCTTCCGGTGATGGGGGAAGTGGTAGTTCAAAGGCGGTCAACACCTCGATTTCTGAACCCTGAGGCCAGGGTCTGCAGGCGACCTCCTCAATTGCTTCATCACTGCAAGGCGAGCCATCGACGGCCAAAAGCACTTTCATAGGAGCTCCTTCATAAACAGAACCACCGGAGCGTGGTGCACGATTTGTGCCATTGACGGCGCGGTTACGAATTGGTCTTTTCCAGCTTTAGGGTTGCAGACGGCTGCGAGGTTTTACTCATCGTGGGGACTTTTGCACGACCTGGCCGTCTTGCCACGCTGGTGCTCCGGCCCCAACCGCTAAGAAATCACGTCGAACTCCACAAAAGCGTGGGGCACGTAAAGCACACGACGATTAGTTTCCAGCCGTTCAAACGGACGTGTGTTGCCCATCGATTCAAGGGCGAACCTCTGAATATCAGGAAGAAGGTGATAAGAAATGGAGTCCAAAACAATTGAAAATGGAGCAGATACGGCAATGAATCTAGCTCACTTAAGCCATGAGGTTGCCAAGGCAAAGACGCTGCTTGACGATGCGATTGACGACGGCAAACGCAAGGCGCAGCGTGTCGCAAAGCGAAGCTACGCCATGGCCGAAGACTGTATTGAGGACACAACCTATTACATCAAGCGGCATCCCTGGAAATCAGTCGGGTTGTCTCTGGGTGTGGGTGCTATGCTGGGCATGATCTGTGGCTGGTGCTGTACGCGGACCTCTGCGCGGTCATAAAATTATAGTTGCGGTAGCAATCATCGTTAGCGCCGGCTCTCACAGCCCTGGCGGCCAGGAATGCGTTGCGAAGTCTTATCTCGACTTCGCGCAAACCCCTTTTTCAAAAGCCGCGCGCCAATCCTCGCGATTAGACTTGAGGGTCTTCTGCGCCCCTCCTGCAGCGTTCGTTTGCCTCAGTCGGCTCGACCGATGTCTACGCCGCGAGGTTTTTCAAAAAGACACCAACTGAGTAGGCAAGAACGGCAGCGATGGCGCCAACTAGCAGCGTCGCCAGACCCGAACTCCACCACGAAGCGGTCGACCAGCGACTCTTGGCTGAACCGATCGCGAAGAACACGGCGGCAGTCATCGCGACTGATAACTCGAGCGGATGCAAAAGCTTTAACAGATACGGAAGGAGTGGAATCAGGCCGCAAACGAGAAACGCGCTGAAGGTACTAAATGCTGCTATCCAGGGTGAGCGCACCGCGCGAGGCAAGCCATACTCCTCGGTCAACATAGTGCGCACCCATCGTTTGCGATCCGAAGTAACGAGCTGAACAATTCGCTCCAGGTCGTCTCCCTCGAAGCCATACCCTTGAAAGATCTGCCTGACTTCTTCTCGCTCGCCCTCAGGAAATAAATCGATGTGCTTATTCTCGATCGCTTCGATCCTTCTAATGTCGTCGTGTTCGGCCTTAGTGCCCAGAAAATTACTGGCGGCCATCGAAAACCCATCGGCGAAAAGATTAGCAAAACCCATTACCAGGACGACCCAACCTGTGAGGCGCGCACCCGCCACTCCACTAACCACGGCGAATGTGGTCACCGAGCCATCGATGCCACCATAGATCCAATCGCGGAGGTAGTTTTGGTAAGGTCCTCCCGCTAGCCTTTGTTCGATAGCCGCCGGTGAATGTTCATGTTCCATGTTCGCACCGTAGTGCCGGCGATCGTAGAGTCTACCGGCTCCACCCGTCCAATGCTCTCCGCAGGAAGCCGTTGCCTGATTCTTTCAGGTAGCTTTCAGCGCTACCTGGGTGGTTCGAGAGCAACGCCTATACCCACTCTAAGTTATTGTTTGTTTGCAGGGAGACTGGGGGTAGGTTGTGGAATATTGCCGAAAGTAGTGGAGAATTTCGCACTGGTCTGAACCGGCGGAGCCAATGAGGACGTTTGACTCCGGAAGAGGAACCTTTGCTGCCTCCCTGGAAAAACTGAGCAAGCTGTTGCTGAGGCAAACAGCGACCCGGGGTAAAAGATGATCAGCTCTTCAGAACGTGGGCCAATGCCTTGAGTAATTTTTCTGCCGTGTAAGGTTTATTGAGAAAGACGCTTACGCCTTCGAGCGACGCTTCACCCGCTCGCTGCCCCATCGCCAGACCGCTCGCGGCGATGATTCTAATCCTGGGATTCATTCTTTGGAGCGCGCGGATAGTTGCCGGACCATCCATGAAAGGCATTACCATGTCTGTCAGCACAACCGCAATGTCGTTTTTTCTGTCGGCATAAAGCGCCAGTGCCTCAGTGCCGTCGCTCGCCGTGAGTACCCGGTAGCCAAAAGCTTCGAGGGTGCCGCGGGTGATCTCACGAATTGCTTCTTCGTCATCAACTACCAGCACTAACTCTCCATTTCCAAGCGGGAGGTCTGTTTGCAGGGCACGGACGTCAGCGGTACCTGGAGCATCAAGAGCAGGAAGGTACAAGACAAACTGGCTTCCCTTGTGAAGCTCGCTGTAGACATTGATAAAGCCCCCGTGACTTTTAACGATTGTCAGTGCGGTGGAGAGGCCCAGTCCGGTCCCTTTTGTCATTTCCTTCGTTGTGAAAAACGGTTCGAAGATTCTGCTCTGAACCTCCGGGGGCATTCCCGGTCCGGTGTCGGTAACGGCGATCATGACAAAGCGGCCGGCCTTGGCTTCAATGTGCATACGAGCATAGTTTTCGTCCACAAATGTATTCTCGGCAGTGATGGAAATAGCGCCGCCGTCGGCCATGGCGTCGCGCGCATTGACGCAGAGATTCATGAGTACCTGATGCATCTGCGTGGCGTCCGCTGAAATGATCCAGAGGTCGTCGGCGAGACGGTAATTAATCTCGATCGACTTGGGCAGCGTCTCACGCAGTATTTTAACGATCTCTTTGATGAGATGTTTGGGCTGCAAAGCCACACGCTCGCCTTCGACGCCCCGGGCAAACGACAACACCTGGCGCACCATGTCGCCACCACGCTCGGCATTGGTGCGCAATACATCAAGCCACTTTTTACTCGCGTCGTCATTTGCATTTAAACGCAGCATATCGACCGCCATCAGGATCGGTGACAGCACGTTGTTTAGATCGTGCGCGATGCCGCCCGCGAGTGTGCCAATTGATTCCATCCGCTGAGCGCGTAGAAACTGCGCCTCCATTCTCTTCTTCTCAGTGATGTCGGTATTGATTACCAGAATCGAAGCGGGCGCTCCATGTTCGTCGCGCACCAATGTCCAGCGATCCTCAACGATGATCTCGGCGCCGTCGCGGCGAACTTGATGAACTTCACCGCTCCACTCGCCGTTGTCGATTACCGCTTGTCGAGCAAGTTCAAATTGTGCAGATGGCTCCTTGAGTAACAACTGCACTGCGTTCTTGCCGATGGCTTCCGCCGCGGTCCAGCCATAGATTCGCTCGGCTCCCTTGTTCCAGAATAAGATGTTCTGCTCGAGGTCACGCACCAGAATAGCGTCCTGCGCTTGATCGAGTAGTGCTGCCTGCTCGCGTATTTGCTCTTCGCCGCGTTTGCGTTCAGTAATATCACTACGAATCGCGATGTACTGGTAGGGTTTCCCTTCAGAATTGAGAAAGGGAACGATGGTTGTGTCGACCCAATAGTAGCTGCCATCTTTCGCGCGGTTCTTAAGCTCACCCCGCCACACCTTGCCGCTCGCTATGGTGGTCCACAAGGTTCTCATGAATTCTTTCGAATGATAGCCAGAGTTGATAATGCGATGGTCCTGGCCGAGCAACTCGTCGCGCGAATACTTGGAGATCTCGCAAAACTTATCGTTGACATAGTTGATAATGCCGCGCTGATCAGTGATGGCCACTATCGCCGACTCATCAAGGGCAAACTTGATGTCTGCCAGTTCTTTCAGCGAGCGCTGCAACGCTTCTTCTGGTAGCAGCCCTCTGTCCGGAAAAGTTGTGTTAATCGCAGTCACTGGTATCAGGAGATTATGATTCGGAATTGGCGGCAAAACTCTGTGCTTCGTCAAGTTTCTTGAGTCGATATCTTAGCTGGTCGCGCGAGATTCCCAACAACTCGGCGGCGCGCGTTTGATTGCCGCCGCTGCGTTCTATTGCCTGCCGGACGAAAGACATCTCCGCTTCGTCAAGAGAGATTCCCTCGGGTGGAAGAGAAAATTGTTCTGCCACGTCCTCACTCTGACCGGAGCCCGTGCCATCGCGCCGGGCGAATTGTCCTGTAAGTCCTGCGGGCAAATACTCAGTAGTGATCACATCGTCGTCCTCGAGAATCAAGGCACGCTCGATCACATTGCGCAGCTCGCGAACATTGCCTGGCCAATTATAAGTTCGAAACAACACTTCTACCTCGGGCGAAAGGCTCGTGATCTTTTTGCGCAAGCGCAACCTCGACCCGATCGTATCGATATAGTGTTGCGAGAGGAGCAGGACATCGTCGCCACGTTCCCGCAGGGGCGGAATGTCTATTTGGATTATCGAAAGACGGTAATAAAGATCGAGGCGGAAACGTCCGGCCTCGCTTTCCGTTTTCAAATCACGATTAGAAGCCGCGATAACGCGGACGTCAAGAGGAATATCTTTCAAGCCGCCTACGCGCCGGAAGGCACCCTCTTCCAAAACGCGCAACAATTTCGCTTGCAGGGCCAACTCCAGTTCCCCAATTTCGTCCAGCAATATCGTACCGCCTTCGGCCTGCTCGAATAACCCTTCCTTGCGCGCCTTTGCGTCTGTGAATGCACCCTTCTCGTAACCAAACAGTTCCGATTCGATCAGTGTCGCCGGTAGAGCCGCGCAGTTGATGGCAACGAAAGGACTGTCAGCTCGACGGGAGCCGTAGTGGATCGCCTTCGCCACCAGATCCTTTCCGGTCCCAGATTCTCCCTGAAGCAAAACCGAGGACACTTCACTTTCAGCTACCTTCGCCGCGAGCGAAAGCATCTTTTGCATGGCCGGTGACTGTCCTACGATCTGTTCAAAGGCAAACTCCTGTAGGCGCTCCTTCCGCACCTGATCGAGTTCACGCCGCAAATGGCGGGCTTCAATGCCATTGCGAATTGTTATGCGCAGCTCTTCAAGGCTGATTGGTTTACTTATGAAGTCGTAAGCGCCACCGCGCAACGCGGAAATCGTATTGTCTATCATTACATTGCCAGTAATCATGATGACCACGACGTCAGGCCGATCGTCTTTAATCCGGCGCAATAGGTCCAGTCCGGAGCCGTCCGGCAGATCGATATCGAGCAGCACCGCGGCCGGCGTTTCCGCGCTGAATTGCGCCAGCGCTTCGCTGACGGTTCCGGCTTCAATTGCTGTAAAACTCCAACTTCGCAGGGCTTCACCCAATGTCCAGCGAACGGCCTGATCGTCGTCAACAATCAGTATTTTCTCTTTATTACTTTTCAGCGAGCTGCGCCTCCCCTGGTTGCAAATGGCATCACAACGACTCACTTCATTATATTCGGCACACGGTCATTCAGAAAGTTGACCTGCCTGACGGTCGTGTCCCGATGCGCTATGTTCGTTCCCGTCAAGCCTTGAGTCACAAAAGAAAAGCGTGGTCGGGCATGACTTGAACCGAGATCTCCTGAGCCGAACTCTGAAGACAACATGCTTAACCGAGGATCGTTGGCTGATCCTCTTGCCGTTCATCGTCCCGATGCTCCTGGAATCGCGCACCGAGATTCAAAATTAGCTCGACGCAGCCATCGGGAAGAACACGTGATGGGCCGGATGGTGTTTCAACAATGTTAAGAGCGAGACACTGGTGTTAAACATATTTGCAGATACTACGTTCTCTGCTAGAATCCTCAGCCTCCAGAAAATTCCCCCGACTCTGGTGATGTACTTAGCCTCCGAGAATTACTGCAAACCTGCGTAATGCCTCTCGGCTTATCGGGTCCGTAAAAAGTAAATCACAGCAAAATCCAAGTGAGGGACCAAAATGAGGAAATCCTCGTGTAGACCGTGGACAGCGCTATTGCTCGCGCTAACCATCTTCGCCGGCCTGCTAGTCAGTGATCACGCTCCCGCGAAATGCGCCCCGAAACTAACGTCGCCGCATAAAATTTCCGCAGACGTACTGAAGAAGGTAAGTGTCGGTCAGGGAAATGAGCGCATTCGCGTCATCGTCCAGCCCCGCGAAGCGTGGACCTCCGAGTTAGACTCAGCCCTTAAAGAGGTCGACGTAACCAACATCCGTCAATTCCAGATGTTTAATTTCCGCGTCATCACCGTTTCAGCGGCCGCCGCCGCGGCGCTGGCATCGCGGAACGATGTAGCATACGTCTCCGTGAACCGAGAGGTGCGCACGCTTGGTCACGTGTCATTAACGACAGGAGCTGACGCGGTGCGTGAGACGAGCGGCACGACGACCGGCGGGTTGGACGGCACCGGGATCGGCATAGCCGTCCTGGACTCGGGGATCGACGTTAATCATAAGGCGTTTCTGGACAAGAGCAATAACCTTCGGGTAGTCCTCGACAGGGATTTCACCGGCGAGGGGCGCTCGGACGATCCGTACGGTCACGGCACTCATGTGGCTTCGATGGCTGCGGGCAACGGCCGCATCTCAAACGCGCAGTACACCGGCCTCGCACCGAACGCTAATATCATCAACCTTCGCGTGCTCAACTCGCAGGGAGCCGGGACAATCAGCGGCCTGCTCCAAGCACTCGACTGGGTGCTGACCAATAGCGCTACCTATAACATCAGGGTCGTCAACATGAGCCTCGGCAGCCCGGCGGTGGATTCTTACAAATACGATCCCCTCTGCCTGGCGGTGCGTCGTCTGGTTGACGCAGGCATCGTAGTCGCCGCTGCGGCCGGTAATAATGGAAAAGACAGCGCCGGCAATAAAGTTTACGGGCGCATCCATTCACCCGGCAATGAGCCGTCAGCCATTACGGTGGGCGCAGCCAACACATTCGGTACCAACGCGCGAGATGACGACGGCGTTACATCTTATAGCTCGCGGGGCCCGACGCGCAGTTACTGGAGCGACGAAGAGAATGTCAAACACTACGACAACCTGGTTAAGCCCGATCTGATCGCCCCAGGCAATAAGATCGTCCAGGCTCAGGCCATCGACAATCTGCTCGTTGCAGATAACCCACAACTGGACGCGGGGGTGAGCCCAGTCGATAACCGCCGAATGATGTACCTAAACGGCACCTCGATGGCTACTCCGGCCGTGGCGGGCGCTGCCGCGCTAATTCTTCAGGCCAATCCCACACTTACGCCCAACCTCGTTAAGATGATCCTCCAGTACACAGCTCAGCCGATTCGTGGGTTTAACAGCTTCGAGCAGGGCACAGGTGAGCTAAATGTCGAGGGCGCGATTAGGCTCGCCAAACTCGTGCGCCGTGATTTGTCAACAGCGACTGCCGTGGGTGAGCCTCTGCTGGGGACGAACCCGCTCCCTCTCCAACAAACAACCATCGCCGGCCATACCTTCTCGTGGTCGCGAGGGATTCTCCGGAATTTCTCGTGGACGACCGGCGACGCTCTGATTAGTCAGTATCAAAGTATTTATGGCATCGGCGCTTTATTCGGTGGGGTAATCACTGGAGATGGCGTGATCACTGGTGACGGGGTAATTACCGGAGACGGGGTAATCACTGGCGATTGCATCATGACTAGTAATGGGGTCATCACTGGCGATGGCTTGGTCTTCCTACAGGTAAGCATGTTGCTGGACGGCGGCACCTTACTGAGCGGTATGGTCCTCGGCGATGGAGTTATCACGGGCGACGGAGTCATCACCGGCGACGGAGTCATTACGGGTGATTTAACTTTGCAGGCCCAATCCGCAACACTCGGCGGGGATGAGACGGCATCGATGTTGGTGACGGTCGACGACGGCGTAGATTTCCTGGACTATTAAGAGGCATTCTTAATCTTAGCCGCGAGGTTTTAAGCTGACGGTGATACCTCTTACCGGTCTCGAAAGACAGCCAACTATACAGGCCGCACTTGAGCAGGCCGCGAGTGGTTCCCTTGAAGCTTGCCCTCTTACAAAAGGGCATGAAGCCGAAGCGTTAGAATTTCTTGCGGCTGAACCGCTGCACAACGTTTACATGGCGGGCTTCATTCGCGACAACGGCCTGGTGAGCCCTCTGAACCGCGGCACGTTTTACGCCTGCCGCGACGAGGCAGGGCAGCTCGAGGGCGTCGCCTTGATCGGGCACGTGACGCAGCTGGATGTGCGGACGGTAAAGGCTATGAAGGCCTTCGCTAGCGCCGCGCAAGCGTGTCCAACGGTTCACGTAGTAATGGGCGAGCGCGGAAGGGTGCGCGACTTTTGGCATCATTACTCATCAGGCGGGCAGGAATTGCGGGTCGCCTGTCGTGAGGTGTTGTTGGAACAGAAATCACCCGTCGAGGTGGCTGGGACCGCGCCGGGACTGCGCCGAGCCGCCACCCATGATCTCCCGCTGATCTTGCGCGTTCAGGCAGCGATGGCTGTGGCCGAATGCGGTGTTAACCCGTTGGTAGTAGACCCCGAGGGCTTTCGCGCACGTTGTGCGCGGCGAATTGAGCGCGGCCGGATTTGGGTTTTAATAGAGGGCGCCACGCTTCTGTTCAAGGCCGATATCATGGCTGAGACTCCCGAGTCAGTCTATCTCGAAGGCGTCTACGTAAACCGGCGGCACCGTCAGCGCGGAAACGGACGGCGTTGCCTGCTGAACCTTGGGCGAATCCTATTGTCCCGCTCGGACTCGATTTGCCTGCTAGTCAACGAGCGCAATGTGGTGGCCCAATCCTTCTACTACAGCGTGGGCTATAAACTGCGAGATCTTTACGACACCGTCTACTTGTACAGGGAAGACAACTGAGCGAAGGCGATTAGATCGTCAAAGGGCAGAGGCTATGGGCAGACAACGTTTCGTAGCGCCATACATGTGGGGAGTCATTGCTGCCGGCGCTACGATCCTTCTGTTCTCGCTATACCGCTTACCACTGGTACGGCTCGACCTACCATTTTTGATCCTCGCTCTGCTGGTGATCGCTGTCAGCTCAAGCGTTGTTATCAGAATCCCCCTCGTTTCCGGGGGCATCACGGTCTCTGACACGTTTATCTTCCTCACCATGCTGCTATACGGTGGCGAAGCGGCCGTCCTGCTAGCGGTGGGTGACGGCCTCTGCGCGTCACTACGAATTAGTCGGAAGCCGCGCACCATCCTATTCAACTCAGCCGTCATGGCCTGTTCAACGTTCATCACCGTTTGGACGTTGCGCACATGCTTCGGGTCTATCATCGAGTTGCCGCGCGCGGGCTACACCGGAGGCTTTATCGGCGCAATCTGGGTCATGGCGCTCACACAGTACGCGGCCAATTCAGGCTTAGTCGCGGCGGAGAAGGCGCTTAAGACTGAACAGCCCTTCTGGATGACGTGGCGAGCTTTTTACCTCTGGACTTCGGTGACGTACATCGCCGGGGCGTCGGCAGCGGGCATCATCGCAAAACTCATCGGCACGTTCGGCTTCTACGCAGTTACCCTCACAGCGCCGATCGCCGCCATCATCTACCTAACTTACAGGACTTATCAGAGGAATATTGAGGCTTCTCAAGCTCAAGCCGCGCAAGCCGAGCGGCACGTAGGGGAACTGAACCATTACTTGATTGAACTTAAGCGCGCAGAGGAAGAGCGTGACCGGCTTTTGGATCGCGAGCGACAGGCGCGGGCCGAAGCGGAGGCTGCCAACCGGATAAAGGACGAGTTCCTGGCAACGCTCTCGCACGAATTGCGCACACCGCTGACCTCGATTCTCGGCTGGGCCAACCTGTTGCGCGGCGCCGAGCCGGATGCGCCGATCAGCGCGCAGGGCCTGGAAGTGATCGAGCGCAACGCACAGAACCAGAAGCAACTGATAGACGATTTGCTTGACGTGTCGCGCATCATCACTGGACAGTTGCGGCTTGACGTCAGCCAAGTCGACCTGACCCGGATCGTTGCCGACGCAGTAGAAATCGTGAGCCCGGCCGCCAATGCTAAGAGGATCCATATCTCGTACGCGTTTGATGCGGGGCAGTGCCACGTGTCCGGAGATGCTGTGCGCTTGCAGCAAGTAGTATGGAATGTGCTCGTCAACGCCGTGAAGTTCACGCCGGAAGGCGGACGCATCGACGTTAAGCTTGAGCAAGTTGATCACCGCGTCAGGGTTTCGGTCAGCGACAACGGCCAGGGCATCAAGCCGGAATTTCTGCCGCACGTTTTCGATCGGTTCCGCCAGGCGGATGGCACCACCACGCGGGCTCACGGCGGCCTCGGGTTAGGGCTTGCGATCGTTCGTCACCTTGTGGAAGCTCACGGAGGTGAAGTGGGCGCTGAGAGTTCGGGGGCCGGTCGGGGCGCAGTCTTCTTCTTTCACCTCCCGCTTCCGGCCGTTCGCGTGGAGGCGAGTGAAGTCGATCCTGCAAACTGTCTGCTTGAATCGCACCTACGGAACGCCGCCGCTACGTCGCTTCGCGGAGTGCGTGTGCTAGTAGTCGACGACGACACGGACGCGCGGCAGATGATCAGTGCTGTTCTTAGGCGTTCAGGGGCTGAGGTAAAAGCCTGCTGCTCCGCGAGCGAAGCGCTGACGGCGCTTCCTCAATGGCGGCCGGACGTGCTGATGAGTGACATCGGGATGCCTCATGAAGACGGATATGAATTAATCCACAAAGTAAGGGCGCTCACCGATGAGCACGGAGGCCGGGTGCCCGCCGCGGCGCTGACAGCCTATGCTCGGGAAGAAGATCGCAAACGTGCGATCGCAGAGGGCTACCAGATGCACGTAGCCAAACCGGCTAGTTCGGCAGATTTAGTCGCCGCCGTAGCTGCCCTCGCTAGACCTGTCCCCTAAACGTGAGCTAATGACCTCACCCTAAAACTCTGTGGTCTAACTTATTGGAAGAATTGGTGGACCCGATGGGAATGAACCCCTGACCTCATGACTGCCAGTCCTAAATAGGCTATTTCTCCTAGTTGCCCTCCGTTCCGATCAGGGCTGATTCCTTAACATTTCCACCTCATCTATAATGGCTTCGTGTGTCTGTGTAAGGTGTGTGTTCGGGTGAGTTGGCACACAATGGCAACACAGGCATATCATTCCAACCGCTTTCAACTTTTACTCCACCTTTTGATCAGGCAAAGCCGCTAATGGCTCGAAAGACGCGACGCAACGACAGGCAGCCCTCGTAAGAAGGCATTTCAAGCCTGCCCTTGAAACCGCCAAGTTGCCAGCTGACGCTCACTCTAGCCTCCGCCATAAGTGCGCCAGTTTGTTACTTCAAGCTGGGACGCATCCCAAGGTCGTGGCTGAAAGACTTGGCCACAGTTCCACTATGCTCACGCTTGATGTTTACTCTCACGTTGCTCCGGGTATGCAGTCAGAAGCAACTGCCTGCATCGAGAGAATGCTGTACGGCTGACACCTTTTCAAGAGCTGGCACACTAGAGGCACACAAAACAAGAAAGAGCGTCCAATGCGACGCCCTAACTTATTGATTCTGAATGGTGCACCCGGCATGATTCGAACATGCGACCCCCTGATTCGTAGTCAGGTACTCTATCCAACTGAGCTACGGGTGCCTTTTTCGTAAATAGTAAAGGGTAAATCGTGAATAGTAAAACGCGGCAGAGTTTCATGTTGCAGCGTTCGAGGTTAAAGTCAGGTATCGAAACTGAATGACTGCTGATTTGGGGACTCGCCCGTAAAATTTTGGCCTGAGATGTTATGAGTTCTTAAGCTGGCTCAGGTTTCTATAGCAGACGGCAACTTGGGGCTAATATAATTTTCCGCCAGAGTCTTACCGTGAGTAGTAGCCGGGCTTGGTGCGAACAAGAAGTTCCGGTTGATCGACTTCAATCTTTATTGCATGCCACTTACCATCGCGCGCACGATCGCCGCGAGCCTGGTAAGCCACTGTGTAAAGCGCCCGCAATTCTGCGGCGACCTCCGCATACAATCGCGACATTTGATCGAGGCTGCGAATGTCGTTGAGCCGCCCGCCGGTTCGATCGGCAAGACTTTGCAAACGTGTGCGCGCTGCACTGTAGATTCCCGTAATCACAGGATCGCGTAAAGGCAGTCGCTTGGGATCGCCTGATGGCAAGGCCAGTGGATAAATCGAAACGCCTTGTCTATCGGCGGCGGTAAGAATCGCGTTCAGCGTGCCGCTCGCTTTCGCATCAATCGCAGCTATCGCCTCTTCATCTGTTTGCACTTTGGCGAGTGAGGCGCGATCGGAGTTACGCATTTGCGTGTCGAGTCCGTCAGTCATAACAACAATCGCCTTCCGTCGCCTGGGGCCTTCCTTGTCCAGTTCATTCAAAGCATATTTCAGCGCATCATAGAAATGTGTTTCGCCTGCGCCTTCGGCGATTTGAATTGCGTAGGCCGTCTTTTCTCGGTCTGTCGAAAAGCCGGCCAAACTTTTCACTTTAGCGTTGAATTGAATTACAGCAACCCGATCCTCCGGCGCCAGTGCATCGAGAAATCGCCAGGCCGCCTGCTTAAACTGCTGACGAAAATTTACGGTCGATCCGGACGTGTCTAACAAGAGTACCAGGCTAAACGGTGCGTAAGTCGGTTCAAAGTGAAGGATAGACTGCCTGACGCCATCTTCATAAACAGTGAAGTTGTTTTGCGAAAGCGAAGTAATAGCACGGCCTCGCGGATCGACGACCCCAACGTTCAATTGCACCAGCGATGTTTCTGTGCGCACAACTTCGTCCGGCTCCTGCCCATTTGCCATTTGGGTTGAGCCGCAAAGCAGTAGCAAAGGCAAAATGAAACTTACGAGCAGATAACGCTGTAGCCTCGCTGTTTTACGATAATATGATTGCTTCATCTGGAAAATGGCTTTGTCCTTTTGTGCTCAAACCGCGGGCGAGCCGTGTGGCTGTTCCTGCGAGATCGACTGCTCGACCCGTCGCTACCACTTCCGGTTCTGATTTCACTGAGTATCCGGGCAAGCAAGATTTTTTGCAATTGGGCGAGACTATATATACGTGGCGAAATCTTCAGAAATCATGATGCCTTTCCTACAATCTCAACGAATCCGCCTGCCACTTTCGGACGCGCCAAGCTGCGTTTGAGTTGCTTGCGGAAGTGACGGACAGACGGCTCTTCGCGGATCTCTGCGAATTCTTTTCGGCCTTTGCGATGTAGTCTTGACCGCAAACAACGCAGAGGTCTCGCAAAAAACCGCAGAACCATTGATCGTTTCTGCAGGCCGCAGCACTTGCTTCGATGGCGGCTCTTGTCGACGGGAGTCCTTACTATGTACAAACCAAACTTCTGCGCGGAATGCGGTGCGAAGCTACTTCGGTTACGCTGGCATCTCTGGACGAGCCGCCGATTTTGTAACGGTTGTGCGCGTCGTTTGCGGACGGCACGTTTCATTCCGGCGTTGTTGGCGACGCTGGCGCTAATCACCGCCGGTTTCGTAGCTGGCCGAGCGCGCCGTCCTGCCCCTCCACCGCTCGTCATTAATAGACGAGTCGATTCTCCTCTCGACGATGGAGAAACGGGCAGGTCAACGTTTCGAGCGGCCACAACCGAATCTGGACCAAATCCAAACGAAGCTCAAACGCTTTCACCTGCTACAGTCGAGGAAGTGGTCTATCTTTGTGGCGCTCGCACAAAAAAAGGCACGCCCTGTTCACGACGCGTGCACGCGCCAGTGCGATGCTGGCAGCATAAAGGGATGCCGGCAATGTTGCCGCAGGAAAAATTGTTGGTGAAAGACTAGTCCATCCCTTATTGGTAGTCGGTTTGCGAAAACCCTTAAGTATTGCCATCCGGTCGCTAACGCTCGCGGTTGTTTGGGTGTGTCGACGTTGAAAATTCTGAGTTATCACAAGTCTTTCTCAAACTGACCGCGCCCCGCCTTTTCAAAATTAGCCAACCGGGCGGCCCAGCCGCTAAACTAACCTTAGACTGCGTTTCAAAAAACTCCCATATGAACCTGACGACGAACCCCTTGATTAGCGTGGTAATGCCGGTACACAACACGCTCCCATTTCTTAACGAGAGCATCAAAAGTATTCTCGAACAGACATTCAGCGACTTTGAGTTTGTGATTCTCGACGATGCTTCGACGGACGGCTCGGTCAAATTATTGCGTGAATGGGCAGGACGCGATCAGCGAATACATCTGCACGAAAGCAAGAAGCGGCTCGGCCTCGCGCGCAGCTCAAACGCAGTTGTAACAAAGGCGTGCGCTCCGATAGTGGCCCGTATGGATGCCGACGATGTAGCGCATCCTGATCGGCTTGGGCGGCAGTGGAATATCTTCGAGAGCCATCCGGATATTGCTGTGGTTGGCACACTCTGCAACGGAATTGACGCCTCCGGTAGCGAAGTTCGTCCCCGCGACCGCTGGAGGCTGGTGCGCTGTTCCATGTACATTCCCTTTCCACACGGCTCCGCTATGTTTCGTCGTGAAGTGTTTGACCGAGTTGGCGGTTACGATGAAGCTTCAGCCGGCGGTGAGGATCAGGACCTTTTCCTGCGAATGGCGGCTTGCGGCCGCGTGGTGACGCTTCCCGACCTTCTCTACAGCTACCGTTATCACTCAGGCAACGCCACGCTCTTTAATGGTGAACGAGCAGTCGCCGAAGACGCTTCTCAAAACGGCAATGCTCTGGCGGCATTTTATATGCTGGGCGCAATGCGACTCTGGGCGGGTGACCCACCAATGTTGCTCGAGTCCATGTTCAAGAAAAAATCCCTCGAGTGGAATCCCAAAACATTCATGATTCTGGTTTCAGCGATCTGGGGTCATCTTAGCCCGCCCACTCTTAGAGTTTTTCTGCGTTCATCAATTCGTGCCCGCGATCTTCTTGCAAGCGTGCGAGTAAAAGACGGGAGAGCCTACGAATGGCGATTAGACTAGTCGTCGTCGGCTTGGGAACACGCGGGCAGTATTGGGTCCGCGAAGTTCAAACAGCTCCAGCTTATGAGTTAGTTGCCTGCGTGGATATCGACCCATCAACACTCAAACAAGCCTCTCGCAAATTGTCAATTTCACCCGGGCAATGCCTCACCGATATGTGTGAAGCTCTGGACCGGAACAGGTGCGACGCTGTCATTGTTGCCACGTCGGCCGAGAGCCATGTCCAGCCTTGCGAGTTAGCACTCACGCGTGGTTTGGCCGTCCTGGTGGAGAAGCCTTTCACGCTCTGCCTGCGCGACGCAGTTAAGCTGGTCTCTCTGTCCGAACAAAAAGGCGCGCCTCTCATTGTTGGGCAAAATTATCGTTACCTGCGCTCGTTTCGCACTGCGCGCCGGCTCATCAACCAGGGCGCGCTTGGGCGGGTAGGAATGATCGTCTGCCAGTATTACCGCGTGCCGCAGGAGATGGCTGCATCGCTGGCCCGCCTCAACAACAGCGCTCTGTGGGGAGCCGGCATTCATCACCTTGATGCTCTTCGCTATATGTTGCAGAAGCCCGTCACCCGCGTGCTGGCCGAAGCATTTACGTTGCCCTGGGGAAAGCTGCCAAACGGCGGATCGTTGCAGATGATGCTTTCCTTCGAAAATGAGATTCGGGCACTCTATTCGGCAACCTACGAGTCGACTGGCCACGAATTTTTCGAACGCGGTCAGGAGTTTTATGTTCGCTTCGTTGGAGAGCGGGCAACGCTCCACGTCTTTCAGCGGTGGCTCATGCTCTGCGAAAGAGGAAAGTTGCCGCGACCGGTGAGACGCGGACCAAGGAAGGTTACAGAAGAAAGAATTCTTCTCAACCAACTCGAGCGCGCGCTGGTTACTGGGGAAGAGGCTGATTCAAGCGGACGAGATAATTTGCAAACAATGGCTGTGGTTGAAGCATGTCTGCGATCCGCCGCCAGCCAATCCTGGATTAATCCGCAGGAATTACTCGATGAGTACCGGTAGCGGTTCAACCATATTAGCGATCGGCATTGATGCTGCTGAAGCGACGCTTGTGAGGCAACTCATCGATCAGAATGAGCTGCCTGCCCTTCGCTCGTTGTTGAAGGATGGGCAATGGTTGCGCGTGCAATCGCCCGCGCGCATAGGCAGTGGCGCCGTCTGGCCAACCTTCATGACCGGCGAAGATCCCACTGCACATGGGGTCTACAGCGAATGGAGCTGGCAACCGGAAGCGATGAATTTGATCCGTTATCACGGCGGCCACCTTTCGCCTTTTTGGAAGCAACTTGCTCAACGAGACATTCCGATCGGAATTTTCGACGTACCTTTCGCGGTGCCGGTCGGAGTAACAAACGGCTTTGAAGTTTGCGAGTGGTGGGCACACGATTCAACGGCTGCCGGTCTTCAAGGCGGGCCAAACGAAATCCTTTCGCTGGTTAAGCGATCGCCTGCGCACCCACTCTCAACCAGTCATTTCGTCAATACCACGCCGGACAGTCCATGGGATCTAAACGAATTGACGGCGGCATGCATAGAAGGTGTGCGCTTGCGCGGCACACTGGCGCAACGCCTAATCGGCAAAACAAGTCCGCGATTGGCGTTAATGGTTTTTCCGGAGATTCATCGTGTGAGCCATCAAATGTGGCATACCGTGGAGCCGCATCATTATTTTTACCGCGGCCGTATACTCAATGGAGAGCGGGCTCCGGCCCCACTCCTGAAGTACGTATATCGCGCCGTCGATGAACAGATCGGCAGGCTCATCGAGACTGCGGGTCACAGTGCGGCAGTCATGGTTTTTGCTCTACACGGCATGCGGCCGGGGATCGGATTTCCTACCTTTCTCGGTCCACTGCTATGCGAACGCAATTTTTCGCGTATCGAAAGTTGGACGTCACAATCGTGGAGCAACCGCGTCGCATCGCTGTTGGCGGCAACCAAGCGGCATATACCTGACGGAGTCAAAAAGCTCTACTACAAACTCACGCCAAAGGCGGCAACTCACAAGCTCGCCCGCCCCATCTTGTGGCCCGTGTACGATTGGAAAAATACGCGCGCATTTTCTCTGCCGACCGATCAGAACGGGTGGATTCGAATTAACCTGATTGGTCGTGAGGCGCAGGGTTGTGTCCGGCAGGAAGAGTACTACGAAACCTGCGGGCAACTGGAGAAACTGTTGTTAGGTCTGACTACCGAAGACGGCCAGTCACTGGTCCAGGATGTCATTCGAACAACGACAGATGTAGAAAGCGCGCTCAGTAATCCTCTTCCCGATATAGTCGTCCAGTGGCGCGACGCAGCCTTTGCGTCGCCGCTGAGAATTAAAGGCAGCAGAGTTCAGGCTGAGCCGGTAGGAAAGAAGTCTACCGGGCAGCACGCATCAGAGGGGTTTTGTATTTACAAAGGTGACCGGCGTTGGGATTCTGATGTCGTGCCTGCGAAGGATCTGGGCCGCTTGACTACCGCAGCTCTGCTATGACCGATCAGGCGGGGGCAAGCCCGCCTTCCCGACCAATGAGCTGATTAGAGTGAATTCTGAATCTGGATTGAAAAGCTTTCAACACAAGATTTACTGAGTCATTTAATTCGGCTCTCAGGTTGGGAAGGCGGGCTTTGCCCCCGCTTTTAAACATCACCAGCGCCGCTTACCTGATCGTCTTCACCGGCCCGGGTGGCTTGGTTGGCAATTTCACCGGCGTCTTGAGCCGCGCCAAGACTTCAGCGATGCCACGCTCGAGTTGTGGATCGCGTCCTTCAATTTCCGACTTGGGATCGTTGTCAACCTCAATGTCCGGATCCACACCGTAGCCTTCAATGATCCAGTTCCCGTTTTCATCAGTCAAACCCGAACCCGGAACGAAAATCGTTCCGCCATCGATTAGTGGTCCGCGGCTCTGGATGCCAACCACGCCACCCCATGATCGTTTACCAATCAATGGTCCTAAGCCCGCTTTTCGAAACATATAAGGAAAGATGTCGCCATCTGAAGCTGAGTTTCCATCAAGTAGGGCCACCATCGGACCAATGAATACTGCGTCGGGATACGTAGTCGCTTCATCGTCGCTGCGTGAGTAGTTCAACCCCAGCAGTTTCCGACGCAAGCGCTCGACAAGCATTCGCGAGACGTTGCCGCCGCCGTTTGCGCGCACATCAACGACCAAACCTTCTTTGCGAATCTGCGGGTAGTACCATTTGATAAACTCGCGGATGCCGTTGGCTCCCATATCAGGAATGTGTACATAGCCGACTCGTCCGCCGGTCGCTTGCTCCACCTTGCGACGGTTATGATCCACCCAGTCCAGATAGATAAGCTTTTCCTCATCCGTGACAGGACGATAGGAAACAATGCGAGCACCTTCGAGCGAAGGCCTCGTGTTAACGGTCAGACTTACCGGATTCTCAGCCTTGTTTCTAAGCAGACGATAGATATCGTCAGTGCCTTTCACTTCCTCACCGTCGATCGCCAAAACATAGTCACCGACATTTACGTTGACGCCGACTTCGGTAAGCGGCGAGCGGTAGAGTTCTTCCTCGTTTTCCCCCTGGAAGATCTTCGATACCCAATACCGTCCCGATTGCCTATCGAGTTCAAAACGCGCTCCCGGCAGGCCACTGCGCGGCCGTGGCGGAATCTGAAAGTCGCCGCCTTCAACGTAAGCGTGCTGAATAGTCAGCTCCGAAATCATTTCGCTGATGACATAATTGAGATCCGAACGATGAGCCACATACTGAAGGAGCGGCTTGTATTGTTCGCGTAAAGCGACCCAGTCGTAGCCATGCATATTCGGAACGTAGAACCAGTCGCGATAACGCCGCCAAACTTCATTGAAGATCTGCGTCCACTCCTCAGTCGGAATCCGATCGACAAAAAGTCCAGCGGTCGAAACCGGCTTCTTCGTTTTGTCTCCCTGTGGCGTCGCATCGTAAAGGTTGTAAGCCGGGCCCTGGGCCACCAGCACTTTCGAACCATCTTCAGAAAGCGTGTAGCCGCGGATGTCTTCGGCAATCGTCGACTCCTTACGATCCTTGAAGGAAAAAATCTTAAGGGTGGTAGGGCGATCTCCCGTGCGTCCGTAATAAAAGGCGGATCCAACCGCATAAACCAGATGTCCGGTCTTGGCCGACAACCCGCCGTAGTTGTCAGCGCCGACGGGAACGCGCGCAGCGCGGCGGATGATGCCGTCAAAGTCTATGGTCATGGTGGCCGGAGTTTTTGGCACGGTTTCAGACTTTGCCTCGGCGGCCTGGCCAACAGTCGAAGGAGCAGGCGCAGGCTTCTCACCTTCGGGTGTAGGCTCCTTTGCCGGCTCCTTCAGTTCTTTGTTGATATCTTTAGCCGGAGGCTTTGGCTCCTCGCTCGGCGGAGTTCCCTTTGGCTTCGGCGCCTCATCAACCTTCGTGATCGTTACCTCGTCGCTTTCAGATGGGAACGGATGTTTGACGTCTTTGCGCAACGCGATCGCATAGATGTAGGACGTGCGATTCGTCGCGTAGTTAAACTCGATTTGCGAAATCTGCGGTTGAAACTCGCGATCGGCAAGGAAATAGAGGTAGTTGCCCTGCGGGTCCCAGGCGGGACTGTAGGCATTAAACATGTCATCCGTAACTTTGCGAAGCTTGCCGTCGCCAGCGCTCCACACATATATGGCTGAGAAGCGATTCGGATTCTCATCGAAACTAAACGCAAGATAATTCCCACGCGGGGACCAGGTGTAATCGCGAATTTGGCCATGAGGAGAATCGGCAATTTCGATCACCTTGCGATCTGCAAGGGTGACGACATAAACCTTTCCGTCCTTATCTGAGAACGCTATGCGCTTGCCATCCGGCGACCACTCCGGTTGATAACGCATTGCGCGACCGCCACGTGTTATCTGCTCCGCGGGCTTCAAGCCGTCTTGTGCAACGATATATAACTCCTCTTCTCCACTGGCGTCGGAGATGAAAGCGATGCGGCTGCCATCCGGCGACCACGCGGGCCATTTGTCGTGGGCACCAGAAGAATGCGTCAGGTTGCGCGTCGGGCCTTTTTCAATTGGCGCCGTGAAAATGTCGCCACGAGCGGCAAAAAGCGCGCGTTCGCCTTTGGCACTTAAACCCACCGACTCAATCTGGCTCGCCGCAGAGATACGGCTGGGACGACTAGCCAGTCCTTCATTGGGAACCGAGATCGAAATAGGATTGCTTTTGCGATCGCGCGCATCGAGCACCTGCAGTTCTCCGTTAAGTTCATAGACAATTCGGCCCTCATTGTCTGAGCTGGGCCAGCGTACATCCCTGGTTTTGTTGTTGGTAATCTCAGTGGTCTTACCGGTGGAGATGTCATAAGCGTAGAGGTTGAAGTGTCCATCGCGATCGGAGTTGAAGTAAATAGCATCGCCAATCCACATCGCATCGCGCGTGGGCCGCGGGCCTTCGGTGATCCTTTTTGTAGCGTACGACTTCAGATCGAATATGTAGAGACTGTTTGCCTGGCCGCCACCATAGCGCTTCTCCGATCGGAAATCGCGCGACTGCGGCGAATAAACAATCTGGCCAGTATCAGGTGAGAAATCGCCAGATCCCGCCTCGGGCATCGGCAGCACTTCAGCAGGACCACCGTTGATTGATACTGAATAGAGACGCGCAATAGGCAAAGCCCACGAGTCGCGTTGGGAACGAAAAAGAATGCGTTGTCCGTCACGGCTCCAACCGAGCACCTGATTGTCCCATCCCCAGCGCGGCGCCAATGGTCCCTTAGCCGGGTAGAAAGTTAACTGCCGAGGCACCCCACCCGTGGAAGAGACAACATAGACTTGCTCATCTCCGTCATACTGCCCGGTAAAAGCGATCCACTTACCATCAGGAGAAAACTTGCCAAAGACTTCGATCCCGGGATGCGACGTGAGACGAATTGCCGAACCGCCAGAAGCGGGCGCGGTCCACAAGTCGCCTCCATAGGTAAATACGACTCTGTCGCCGCTGATATCCGGGAAACGAAGCAGCTTGGTCTGCGAGTAAGCGCTGTTTGCCGCGCATAAAAGCAGCGCGATGAAAACGGCTGAGCCGAACATGTTGTTACGCAAACTTCGATTGAGGCTTCGATTAAGCAAGGGCGGGTCCCTCCTCAGAACAAACTATTCACTGATTTTGATTTGAGTCGTTCACAACCCGGGGTTACTGGGGAATGTCCGGAGAAAACAGAAACAACTGACTTGACTTCGTGTTGCTGACGGAATTCGAAAGCTTAGCCTAGAAAGGCGATACAGTAAACATTTACGCGCAGATTGCTCGAGTGTTACGTGGAAGAGCCACGTTGGGTTTCATCGCCGCGATTGAAATGCATCAGAACCTGAAGCGGCATCCTCGACTTAACGTGAATAATAATTAGAGTAGCACTCTGGTGGCTGCCGCTCCGGGTTTTGGTAAGCTCGATAAAGGGCGATAGCAGCCAGGTAAGCCGTCGCCCGCTCGATTTGATAAAAGTGATTACTTCTTTTGGACGGTCTTCTTTTGGTTGGCATTCGTATTGGCGGCGTTGGTATTCGTATTCGGCGCCACTCTCAACAAATTCTTTACGCCTTTTACGCCCTCCACTGCCTTCGCAATTGTTCCTGCTTTAGCCTTCTGTTCAGCAGTGGCAACAGTTCCGCCGAGCGTGACCATTGCGTTATCGACATCAACATTTATGGTTGAGTCTCGCAAATCGTCAGCAGCCGCCAAATCAAACCGCGCCTTGACCCAAAGCCAACCGTCGTCGAGGCCGGTGCCAATCTTCCTTCCCAGTCGCTTAGCCTCTTGTGAGTAAGTCTCCTTGTTCTTTTCATACTCTTCGCGCGTCGGTGCTCGTCTTGTATTGGTGTTAGCGTTGGTGTTCGCGTTCGCTACCGCCGTATTCGCGTTGGCGTTGGTATTGGCGTTGGCGCGCACATTCGCATTTTCGTTTGCTGTTCGACTGCATCCCGACAGACAAAGTGCCAGAGCTGCCGTCGTTATGATTACTGCGAGTTTGAATCTCATTCGTGGAGACCTCCTGTTAGACATTCGCTAGTTCGGAAAACATACGTCCGAATCGAAACCCGCCAGTGGGCCAAATTACCCTTGCGGTGGGCTTCAGTTTTTGGGGGTCGTATTTGGGGTCTTATTGAACTTTACGGGTCAGCATCCGAGCGGTCCCAGATTGGTTGTTAAACAGGCAACTGCCGGGCCAAGAAAGAATGGGGAACAGGGGAAAAGGGGAAAAGGGTAAGGGGGAAGATAAGGTGACCTGTTTCCTTATTACCCTTTCCCGTTACCCTCTTCCCCTTTTCCCCCTTAGCCTTTTCCCCCTCTTCTCCCTTTACCATTTGACGGTGCCTTCTTTCGTCGTGTCGATCTCGGCCTGTTCCACCGTTGGCAGCGATTCGCCGAAGAGAAAACCCTTGATGTTATCGAAGAGAAAATTTTGCGCGTCCGGGTTAGTGAGATCCAGACCATAGTGATTGATGATTTGGGTCTGTTTCTGAAGCCAACCGGCCCAGCATGGTTGACAGATCTCCGTGGCGATTCTTTGCCCGAGCTCGTTTGGAAGAGGGGCAAAGCCAATCGCGGGCCGCTTTTCGCCGCAGTGCTTGCATTCAATGTTCTCGGCCATTACTGATCTCCCTTGGGATAGGCCCGAAGGGCCGGAAGTTAATAACCATGGCTCTCGTCCCGCCGTGCTCCACGTAAAGTGCACAAGTAAACTTAAGTATTTTCCAGCCATCGCGAGTCTCCTTTGCATGAAAGTGCCGGACCTTCGGCCCTGCAAAGTGAGACTAACACTTGATCCACGCCCTCACGGACGTGGCTATTGACTACCAGTCCTTCGGACCTTAGCAAAAATCTTTTGAGGCACGTCGTCACAGCCATTGGGTTTCCATAATTGTACCTTTGGGGATGGACACCCCCGCTTTGCGCTGTTCGGATAG